>NZ_JBFUGN010000977.1:0-2274 GCF_056402895.1 Rhizobacter sp. P3_B12
GTGCAGACCGCTGCGCTGCGCGAGCACCCGCCGGCCGGCCTGCCGCCGGTGGTCGAGCTGCACGCCACGCCGTTCTTCCCGCAGACCGACCACCAGTGCGGCCCGGCGGCGCTGGCCACCGCGCTCGGCGCGGCCGGCATCGCCGCCGACCCGGCGCTGCTCGCCGACGAGGTCTTCGTGCCCGCACGCGCCGGCAGCCTGCAGACCGAGATGCTGGCCGGTGCCCGCCGCCATGGGGCGGTCGCGACGCGCATCCCGGGTGAGCTCGACGCGCTGCTGCGCGAGCTGGCAGCCGGCCACCCGGTCGTCGTGTTGCAGAACCTGGGGCTGTCGTTCGTGCCGCTGTGGCACTACGCGGTCGTCGTCGGGCACGACCTGCCGCGCGGCGAGCTGCTGCTGCGCTCCGGCCGCAGCGAGCGCGAGCGGCTGCCGCTCTCGACCTTCGAGCACACCTGGGGCCGCTCCGGTTTCTGGGGCTTCGTCGCGTTGCCGCCGGGCGAGTGGCCGGCCACCGCGCACGCAGAAGCTGCCATCGAGGCAGCCGTCGGTTTCGAGCGCAGCGCGGCGCCGGCCGCTGCGGCCCGCGTGTACGCGTCGGCACTGCAACGCTGGCCGGGCAGGCTGAGCCTGCAGATCGGCTGGGGCAACAGCCTGCGCGCGAGCGGCGAGCCCGAGCAGGCCGCCGAGGTGTTCCGCGCCGCGGCCGAACAGCACCGCAGTGCGGCCGCCTTCATCAATTTGTCTGACACGCTGCTCGCGCTCGGCCGCCGCGACGAGGCGCAGCAGGCGGCGCGGGCCGCGCTCGCGCTGCACGACCGCTGGCAGGTGCAGGCTCGGCAGGCGCTGGATGAAGCCTCGCAGGAACCTTTGCAAAAGCCGTTGAAAACCGCACGCTGACCACGCATTCCAGGGGGCGCAGTTTCACTCAGATGGGGGGTCGTCCCGAGGGTGTCGCGACGCCCTTTGACTTTACATTGCTTCACTGGAAAGACACGGAGGATCACAGGCCGCACTTGGGCGGGCTCGACTCCCTTGTCGACGGCGTCGCGCGATGAGCCCAAATCCCTGGTTGCAACGGTTCACTCCCCGCCCCGCGGCGCGAGCCCGGCTGTTCTGCTTTCACCATGCCGGTGTGGGCGCCGCGGTGTATCGCCCGTGGCTGGCCGGACTGCCGGCCGAGCTGGAGCTGGTGGCGGTGCAACTGCCCGGCCGCGCGAACCGGCTCGACGAACCGCCGATGGACCGCATGCCAGCCCTGATCGACGCGCTGCTGCCGGCGCTGCGCCCCGAGCTCGACGACAAGCCGTTCGCGTTCTTCGGCCACAGCATGGGCGCCGTGCTGGCGGCCGAGGTGGCGCGTGCGCTGCAGGCGGCCGGCGCACCGGTGCCGGCGCAGCTGATCGTCTCGGGCCGCCGCCCGCCGCACTGGCCGGCCGCCGATGCGCCGCTGCACCGCCTGCCCGACGCTGCCTTCGTCGCCGAGATCCAGCGCCGCTACGGCGGCATTCCGGCCGAGGTGCTGCAGCATGCCGACGTGATGGCGCTGCTGCTGCCCAGCCTGCGCGCCGACATCGCCGCGCTCGAGACGCACCAGCCGCCGGCCGGCCGCGCGCCGCTCGAGTGCGCGCTGTCGGTGTTCGGCGGCAGCGACGACCCGCTGACGCCGCGCGCGCACCTCGACGGCTGGCGCGGCGAGACGCGCGGCCCGTTCCGCGTGCGCGTGTTCCCCGGCGATCACTTCTACCTGACCGGCCGGCGCGACGCGCTGCTGGCCGACCTGTCGGTGACGCTGGCGCCGTTGCTGGCGACCGCGCCGGCGAAGTCCCCCAGCTTCGCCTGACGAGAGGCTTCCATGAGCAGCACCGACAACGACACGCCAGCCCACGCTGCCGCCGCCGTTGTCGCTGCTGTTGTCGCTGATGTCGCGGTCGTCGGCATGGGCTGCCGCTTCCCCGGCGGTGTCAGCGATCCGCAGAGCTTCTGGCAGTTGCTGAGCGAAGGCCGCGATGCGATCGCCGAGATCCCCGCGAGCCGCATCGACCTCGGCCACTACCACGACCCGCGGCCTGCGACACCGGGCCGCATCATGACGCGCTGGGGCGGCTTCCTCGACGGCATCGAAGACTTCGACGCCGAGTTCTTCGGCATCTCGCCGCGCGAGGCCGAGCGGCTCGATCCGCAGCAGCGCCTGCTGCTCGAGACCGCATGGGAGGCGCTCGAAGACGCGGGCCAGGACCTGTCGCGCATCGATGCCGACCGGGCCGGCGTCTACGT
>NZ_JBFUGN010000978.1:0-2272 GCF_056402895.1 Rhizobacter sp. P3_B12
GCCATGCCCGTGCCGTCGAATGGCAGCCCGACGGCACGCCGCGGCGCGTGATCGCCACCGTGATCGACATCACCGACCGCCATGCCACCGAAGAACGGCAGAACGTGACGACCCGGCTCTTCGAGTACCTGCACGAGGGGCTGATCATCACCGACGCGGCCTGCCGGGTGCTGGACGTGAACCCGGCCTTCACGAAGATCACCGGCTTCTCGCGCGAAGAGATGCTCGGCGCGGTGCCCGCGCTGCTGCGCCCGGCCACCGACGGCGAGCCGGGCGCCGCGCAGCGCGCCAGCATGGCCGCCGCGCTCGAATCCACCGGCTCGTGGCGCGGCGAGATCATCGACCGGCGGCGCGACGGCGAGCTGTGCGCGTTGCAGGTGACGATCTCCGCGATCCCCGGCCCCGATGCCGAGCCGCGCCACCACGTGCTGGTGCTGTCGGACACCACGCAGGCCCGCTTGCACCGCGAACAGCTGGAGCGCCAGGCCCACTTCGACGAGCTGACCCGGCTGCCCAACCGGGCCCGCCTCGCGCAGATGCTGCGCGACGCCATCCGCGCGAGCGAGCGCGACGGCTACCTGCTGGTGGTCTGCTACCTCGACCTCGACAACTTCAAGCCGGTCAACGACACGCACGGCCACGAAGCCGGCGACCGGCTGCTGGTCGAGCTGGCGCAGCGGCTGCGCAATGCGCTCGGCCGCTGGGACCACTGGACCGACGAGGTCGCGCGCCTGGGCGGCGACGAATTCGTGCTGCTGCTGCGCGCGGCGACCCTCGAAGACGCGCAGGCCACCGTCGAGCGCGTGCTGCGCCAGGTCTCGCTGCCGTACAACCTCGGCATGGGCATCGGGCCGGTGATCGTCACCGCCAGCCTGGGCGCCACCGTCTACCCGGTCGACCGCGCCGACGCCGAAACGCTGCTGCGCCACGCCGACCACGCGATGTACGGCGCCAAGCAGGCCGGCCGCAACGGCTCGCTGTTCTTCGACACCGAGCTGAACCGCCGCACCGAAGAACGCTTCGAGGCGCTCAGCCGCGTGCAGACCGCGCTCGACGCGCAGGAGTTCTGCCTCTACTACCAGCCCAAGGTCGACCTGCGCAACGGCACGGTGATGGGCGTCGAGGCGCTGCTGCGCTGGAAGCACCCGCAGCACGGCGTGATCGCACCGGCGCATTTCCTGCCGCTGATCGAGCACACCGGGCTCAGCGCCAGCGTCGGCGACTGGGTGCTGCAGCAGGGCATCGAGCAGCTCGCGCAGTGGCAGCGCCAGGGGCTCGACCTCACGCTGAGCATCAACGTCTCGGCGCGCCACCTGCAGGAGCCGCTGTTCGCGCAACGCTTGGCCGGGCTGCTGTCACGCTACAACTCGCCGGTGGCGCAGCGCCTGGTGATCGAGGTGCTGGAGACCGCGGCGCTCGCCGACGTCGACTACACCGTGCAGCTGATGCAGGAGTGCCGCAAGCTCGGCGTGCGTTTCGCGCTCGACGATTTCGGCACCGGCTACTCCACCCTCACCTACCTGAAGCGGCTGCCGCTCGACCTGCTGAAGATCGACCGCTCGTTCGTGCAGAACATGCTGCTCGACCCGCAGGACCACGCGATCGTCGCCGGGGTGATCAGCCTGTCGCGCACCTTCGGGTGCACGGTGGTGGCCGAGGGCGTCGAATCGCGGGCCCAGGCACAGCGCCTGATCGCGATCGGCTGCGACATGGCCCAGGGCAACGGCATCGCCGCCGCCATGCCGTCGAGCGAGGTGGTCGACTGGGTGCGGCAGTACCGCGGGGCGATCGCGCCCGAGCGGACGGTCGCCGCCTGACGCGCACCCGAAGGGGCCGCCTCAGTCGAGGTTGAAGCCCAGCTCGACGACACCTTCCTGCGTTTCGCGCAGCGGCTGGAATCTCCATTGCGCGACGGCCGCCAGCGCGGCCCGGTTCAGGCGCACGTTCGTCGACGACACGACGGCCGGCGCCGACACCGTGCCGTTGGCCAGCACCTCGAAGCGCACCCGCACGGTGCCCTTTCGCAGATCCAGCATCACCGCACGGGGGAATTGCGGCTCGACCTGGGACACCATCACCAACGTCTCGTCGGCTTCAGGCTCCGGCGCGGCGGCGAGAGCGGGCGGCGCAGCCGCATCGGGCATCGCCGTGGCACCGCCACGGGCGTGGGCCGCCGCGCTGTTGGCCATGCGGGCCGCTTCGTTGTCGACGCTGGAGACCGGCGCGGCGGGCTGGATGGCCTGGACGGCCTGCGTGGCAGCCGGTGCCGGGT
>NZ_JBFUGN010000979.1:0-2268 GCF_056402895.1 Rhizobacter sp. P3_B12
GAGCAAAGGGAGAGCCGGCATGGCAGCCATCGCGCGCGCACTTTTCGTCTTTTTCTGCGTGTTCGTCTTGCTCGGACTGTCGACGACATCAGACCTCGGGGGGCCGATCGCCATCTTTGCGATCGGGGTACCGATGAGTTGGTACGGCGCCAGGCCGTTGTGGTGGCGTCTGCGATCGCAGTCGTGGCGCAGCGTGAAAGTTGAAGTGCTTGGTTCGGATATTCGGCACCGGACCGAGGTGCAAGACGGGCGGCTCGCCACCCGCTTCAGCCCCGAGTTCATCCTGCGCCGCGTCGACACGAACAAGGTACTGCGCGGATTCTGTCTGGTGCGTGGCGACTTTGCCTCGAAGGACGCACAAGCTGCAGTGCAGCTCACCGGACTTTGCGCAATTGGAGAGAAGCGCAAGGCACTGGTCCATCCCGGATACGCTGAATGGCTGGTATTGGCCCCCTACATGTCGCTGGCCCTGTGGCTGCGGAGCGTGGTTTTGACGCTTCTCGGAGCGGCGCTCACGGCACTCGGCATCTGGCTGTCAGCAAATGTGGAGACTGAAGCAGAACGATTGCGTCGGATCGACCGGCAACGCGTTTCGCTACTCGCCGATCAACGCGCCGCAGCCGCAGCTGCAGAGGCGGAACGCATGCGCCGAGATCAGCTGGATGAGCAGACCCGGCTCGCGACAGCGAGAGCGGCCGCCACGAAGGCCGCAGCGTGGGCCAAGTTCTATCGACAGCCGAGACGCTGCGTCGACAATCCGCCTCCGCAGGTTCTGAAAGACTGCGCCAGCGAATTTGCAGAGGCCAGACGTGCTTTCGATGCGAGCTACTGAGCGTTCGCCCGCTGCTGCCGGCACACCTCCAGCACCACCCCTCGCAGCCACCGATGCGCCGGATCGCGATCGAGCCGCGGGTGCCACATCTGCGAGATGGTGATGTGCTCCGTCGGCACCGGCAGCTCGAACGAGCGCAGCGTATTGCTCGCCCGCAGGTGCTCGAAGTACGACGCCGGGATCAACGCCACCATGTCGGTCGCGGCGGCCGTCGACAGCGCGGTGCCGAAGCTGGGAACGATGACGGCGACATTGCGCTTCAAGCCGGCGGCGGCGAGCGCATCGTCCACCGGCCCCGTGATTTTTCCCCGGCGCGACGTGACCACATGGTCGCAGGCCGCATACCGCTCGGGCGTGATCTCGCCTTCGGCCAGCAGCGGGTGACCCTGCCGCACGACGGCGATGAAGCGGTCGCGGTAGAGCGTCTGGACGCGCACCTCGGGGCCGGACTCGCCGAGCACGCCCACGTCGAGATCGATCAAGCCCTCGCGCAGCGGCCGCACGTCCTTGTCGGGCTTGGGCGCGAAACGCAGGCGCACTCCGGGCGCCTCGCGCGCGGTGCGTGCCGCGAGCAGGTGCGCAAACGCCTCGGTGAAACCGTCGTTGGCCCGGATGGTGAACAGGCGCCCGAGCGTGCCGAGGTTCAGGTCAGGCCCGGCCGGCTGCAGCACGGCCGCCGCCTCGTCGACCAGGGCCTTCACCTGCTCGCGCAGCGCCAGTGCCCGCGGCGTCGGCACCATCGCACGGCCGGCCCGGACCAGCAGCTCGTCACCCGTCGCTTCACGCAAGCGAGCCAGCGTGCGGCTCATCGCCGATTCGCTCAGGCCCAGCCGCTCGGCGGCCCGGGAGACGCTGGCCTCGGAGAGCAGCGCGTTCAATGCAATGAGCAGGTTGAGGTCGATGTCGGCGGGCATCGGTCGAACCTAGCACGGTTCGGGGCCGTCGATCCGGCGCCGCATGCAGGAACAAGATGCGCGCCACGCTCTGTGGCAGTCGGGGTCGGCGACCTATGCTGACGTGGCGCGATCGAGCGCCCCCCTCCGGTCCACCAGCCATGTCATCCACTGTCCTCGAATCCAACCCGTCCCCGGTCTCTCATCGCACCGACTCCGGCGCGGCGCACGAGCTCGACGGCCTGCCGCTGCCGCGCCGCTACGCAGCAGTCGCCGCGATCCTCGGCGCGATCGTGCTGGTGGTGCTCGACGGCGCGATCGCCAACGTCGCGCTGCCCAGCATCGCGCAGCAACTGCACGCAGCGCCGGCCGACGCGGTCTGGATCGTCACCGCCTACCAACTGGCGATCGTGATGTTCCTGCTCCCCGCGTCCGCCGTCGGCGAGCGGCTGGGCTATCGCCGCGTGTTCACCGCCGGGATCGCGCTGTTCACCGTGGCGTCGGTGCTGTGTGCGCTGGCGCCGTCGCTGCCCTGGCTGGTCG
>NZ_JBFUGN010000980.1:0-2262 GCF_056402895.1 Rhizobacter sp. P3_B12
CGCTGCTGCTGGTCGCCGCAGCCGCGGCGGGTGCGGCGTGGATCGCGCTGGTCGGCCTGCTGCGCCAGCGGCGCGGCGTCAACGAGACGATCAGCAGCCTGCTGCTCGCCTACATCGCCATTGCCCTTTTCAAACATCTTGTCGAAGGCCCGCTGCGCGATCCCGCCAGCCTGAACAAGCCGTCGACCCGGCCGATCGCCGATGCGCTGCTGATCGGCGGCATCGGCGGCAGCGACATCCACTGGGGCCTGGTCTTCGGCATCGTCGCCTGCATCGCGCTCGGCCTGTGGATCTTCCAGACACCGTCGGGTTTCGCGACGCGCGTGGTCGGCGGCAACGCACGCGCTGCGCTGCTGGTCGGCCTGCCGAGTGCACGGCTGATCGTGATCGCCTGCGCGATCGGCGGTGCCTGCGCCGGCCTGGCCGGCGGCATCGAGGTGCTGGCGGTGCACACCAGCGCCAACGCCGCGCTGATCGCGGGCCTCGGCTACACCGGCATCCTGGTGTCCTTCGTCGCCCGCCACAACCCGTGGCTGGTGATGCCGGTCGCGGTGCTGTTCGGCGGCTTCGGCGCGGCCGGCAGCCTGCTGCAGCGGCGCATGGACCTGCCCGATGCCTCGGTGCTGGTGCTGCAGGGCTTCGCGTTCCTGTTGATCCTCGCGAGCGAGGCGCTGCGCGGCAGGCTGTTCGTCGAGCGGGCGAAGCCGGCCGCGGCGCCGCCAGTCGTGGCACCGGCCTCCGCGCAGGTGAGCACATGACCAGCGCCGAGCTGTTCGTCAACGTGCTGATCGCCGTGCTCGGCGGCGCGATCCGCGTCGGCACGCCGTTCCTGATGGTGAGCCTCGGCGAATGCGTCACCGAGAAGGCCGGCCGCATCAACCTCGGGCTCGAGGGCGTGCTGGTGTTCTCGGCGATGAGCGGCTTCGGCGGCGCGTACCTCAGCGGATCGGCCTGGGTCGGCGTGCTGGTCGGCGGGCTGTCGGGCGCCGCGCTCGCGCTGCTGCACGGCCTGGTGTGCTCGCTGCCGCGCGTCAACGACATCGCCGCCGGCATCGCGCTGATGCTGCTCGGCAGCGGGCTCGCGTTCTACCTCGGCAAGCCGCTGATCCAGCCGCAGGCGCCGCAGATTCCCGCGCTGGCGCTGGGCGAATGGAGCAGCTCGGCGCAGATCCGCTCGGCCTTGCAGATCAACGCGCTGTTCCCGATCGGCGTCGCGCTCGCGGCCGTGCTCGCCTGGGGCTTCAAGGCGACGCGCTTCGGGCTGGTGCTGCGCATGGCCGGCGATTCGAGCGACGCGGCGCGCTCGCTCGGCTACTCGGTCCACGGCATCCGCATCGCGGCCACGGTGATCGGCGGCTTCATCGCGGGCCTGGGCGGCGCCTCGTTGTCGCTGCACTACCCGGGCAGCTGGAACGAGGGGCTGTCGAGCGGGCAGGGGCTGATCGCGGTGGCGCTGGTGATCTTCGCGCGCTGGAGCCCGTGGCGCTGCCTCGGCGCGGCGCTGCTGTTCGGCGGCGCCGGTGCGCTCGGGCCGGCGCTGCAATCGGTGGGCATCAGCAGCGGCTACCACCTGTTCAACGCGGTGCCCTACGTGCTGACGCTCGCGATCCTGGTGTGGACCTGTTCGCCGACGCGCCGGGTCCAGGGTGCGCCGGCGGAGCTGGGGGTGTCGCTGTGATGACTCGCGCGATGGGCAACTACGTCGACGCCGATCCCTACCGCTGGCCGTTCGACGGCGACCTGCGCCCCGGCAACACCGCGCTGATCGTGATCGACATGCAGGTCGACTTCTGCGGCGTGGGCGGCTACGTCGACAAGATGGGCTACGACATCGGCCTGACGCGTGCGCCGATCGCACCGCTGCAGCGCCTGATGGCCGCGATGCGCGAGGCCGGCTGCCTGCTGATCCACACCCGCGAAGGGCACCGTCCCGACCTGAGCGACCTGCCGGCCAACAAGCGCTGGCGCTCGCGGCAGATCGGCACCGATGGCATCGGCATCGGCGATGTCGGGCCGTGCGGCCGCATCCTGACGATCGGCGAGCCCGGCTGGGCGATCATCCCCGAGCTCGCGCCGCATCCGGGCGAGCCGGTGATCGACAAGCCCGGCAAGGGCTCGTTCTACGCGACCGACCTCGACCTGATCCTGCGCACCCGCGGCATCCGCAACCTGGTGCTGACCGGCATCACGACCGASGTSTGCGTGCASACSACGATGCGCGAGGCCAACGACCGCGGCTACGAATGCCTGATCGTCTCCGAC
>NZ_JBFUGN010000981.1:0-2260 GCF_056402895.1 Rhizobacter sp. P3_B12
GGCCAGTTGCGAGAGTTGCGCCGGCGTGTAGCCCTTGGCGATCTGCGGCATCACGGTTCCGGCCCGGCTGCCATCGCGAAACGCGATGAGTTGCGCCAGCAGCTCGTCGCGCTCGCGCCCGCCCAGGCCGGCGATCGCGCTGCCCGGTGCCGGGCGGCCGTCGGTGCCGTGGCAGGCGGCGCAGGTGGCGGCGAGCGAGCGCAGTGCGAGATCGTCGGCCGACAGCGCGGCCGACAGCGCGGCCGAAGGCGCGGCGGCGGTGCTGCCGGTGGCCGCGGCCAGCGCAAAGGCCAGCCAGGCGGGGTGCTGCGAGGTCATGCGGGTGTCTCCTCCACGCGAAGCCCGGATCTTCGGGGCCCCGCAGAATCCTACGGTTTTCGTCCCCTATGCGCAGCAGGGGCTTCGGCCTGGGCCGCTCCTGAGAGATGCTCCGTCGCCAACCCAGGAGAGACCGATGCCCCGACTACACGTCAATGGAAGCGTCCGCGAGTTCGAAGCCGAGCCCGACACGCCGCTGCTGTGGGTGCTGCGCGAGCAGTTGGAGCTGACCGGCACCAAGTACGGCTGCGGCATCGCGCAGTGCGGTGCCTGCACGGTGCACCTCGACGGCGTGCCCACGCGCAGCTGCGTGCGCCCGGCCTCGACGGTGGGGCCGGAGGAGAAGATCGTGACGATCGAGGGCCTGTCGGCCAACGCCTCGCACCCGATCCAGAAGGCCTGGGCCGCGCTCGACGTGCCGCAGTGCGGCTATTGCCAGTCCGGGATGATCATGGCGGCGGCCGCGCTGCTGAAGGCCAAGCCGCGGCCCACCGATGCCGACATCGACGACGCGATGACCAACATCTGCCGCTGCGGCACCTACAACCGGGTGCGCGCGGCGATCAAGGCGGCGGCGCACGGCGGTGATCCGAAGCAGGCGGGGCTCAACATCGTGCACATCGACGGAGGCAAGGCATGACGCGGGCCGAGCGCCGGGCCGCTCCCAAGCCGGCCCGCATCCCCTCGGGGGATCGATCGATGTACTCATCGAGCGGAGGGGTCGTCATGACTCGGCGCGGCTTTCTCGCCGGTTCGGCGGCGACCGGCCTGGTCGTCGCATTCCACATTCCGTTCGCCGGCGAGGCTGCTGCGCAGGCCGCTACGCCGGAGATCAACGCCTGGGTCGTCGTGCAACCCGACGAGACGGTCGTGATCCGCATCGCCCGCTCGGAGATGGGCCAGGGCTCGCTGACCGGCCTCGCGCAGCTGGTGGCCGAGGAGCTCGACTGCGACTGGTCGCGCGTCAAGACCGAGTACCCGACGCCCGGCCAGAGCCTCGCGCGCAAGCGCGTCTGGGGCAACTTCTCGACCGGTGGCAGCCGCGGCATCCGCGAATCGCACGACTACGTGCGCAAGGGCGGCGCGATCGCCCGCACGATGCTCGTGCAGGCCGCGGCCGACGGCTGGCAGGTGCCGGCCGCGCAGTGCCAGGTCGACAAGGGCGTGATCACGCATGCGGCGAGCGGCCGCAAGACCACCTACGGCAAGGTCGCGCTGGCGGCCGCGCAGCTCACGCCGCCCGCCGACGTGGCGCTGAAGGACCCGAAGGACTGGAAGCTCGCTGGCAAGCGCCTCGCGCGGCTGGACACGCGCGGCAAGCTCGACGGCTCGCAGGTCTACGGATCCGACCTGAAGCTGCCCGGCATGCTGAACGCGGCGATCCGCGACTGCCCGGTGTTCGGCGGCAAGCTCGCGAGCTTCGACGCGGCGGCCATCGCCGGCCGGCCCGGCGTGAAGAAGGTGCTGCGCGTCGGCGACAGCGCGGTGGCCGTGGTCGCCGACACCTGGTGGCGCGCGAAGTCCGCGCTCGATGCGTTGCCGGTGGTGTGGGACGAAGGTCCGAACGCGAAGATCGGCAGCGCCGAGATTGCTGCGACCTTGAAGGCCGGTCTCGATGCGCCGGAGGCGGCGGTCGGCAATTCGAACGGCGATGCGCGGGCGGCGCTGGCCTCGGCCGCGCGGGTCGTCGAGGCGGTCTACAGCTATCCGTTCCAGAACCACGCGACGATGGAGACGATGAACGCGACCGCGAAGTTCACGCCCGCGTCCGACGGCACGCCGGCGCGCTGCGAGGTCTGGACGCCGACGCAGAACGGCGAGGCGGCGCATGCGGCGGCGGTCGAGGCGTCCGGGCTGCCGGCCACGCAGTGCGAGGTCTACAAGCTGCTGCTCGGCGGCGGCTTCGGCCGGCGCGGTGCGGTGCACGACTGGGTGCACCAGG
>NZ_JBFUGN010000982.1:0-2258 GCF_056402895.1 Rhizobacter sp. P3_B12
GGGGCAGACGGCGCTCGGCGTCGCCGGCGTGCTGCTGGCGGGCTGCGCCTGCGGTGCGTTGAACGGATTGATCGTGATCGTCGGGCGGCTGCAGCCGATCGTCGCGACGATCGCGACCGGTTCGGCCTTCTTCGGCCTCGCGCTCGCGCTGCGTCGCGTGCCGGGCGGCGACGTGAACGCCGGGTTGGCCGATGCGCTGACCGGGCAGCTGCCGGGCGGCATCCCGGCGGCGCTCGCGCTGCTGCTCGCACTGGTGCTGGCGGTGTGGCTGCCGTACCGCCGCTCGGTGATCGGGCGCGCGGCCGCGGCGGTCGGCTCGTCGGAGCAGGCGGCCTACATGTCGGGCGTGCCGGTGCGGCGGGCCAAGTTCGTCGCCTA
Source organism: Rhizobacter sp. P3_B12 (assembly GCF_056402895.1). Lineage (NCBI taxonomy): Bacteria > Pseudomonadati > Pseudomonadota > Betaproteobacteria > Burkholderiales > Sphaerotilaceae > Rhizobacter > Rhizobacter sp. P3_B12. The sequence goes on from NZ_JBFUGN010000982.1 coordinate 379, forward strand.
CGTGCTGTCGGGGCTGCTCGCGTCGGTCGCCGGGCTGTTCGTCACCTGCATCACCTGGTCGGGCGAAGCCTCGTCGGCCAACGGCAGCACCTACACGCTGTACTCGATCGCCGCGGTGGTGCTGGGCGGGGTGTCGCTGTTCGGTGGATCGGGCAGCGCGGTCGGCGCGGTGTTCGGCGCGCTGATGTTCCGCACCATCGGCGACCTGATGTTCGTGTTCAACCTCGAGCCGCTGTGGCAGCCGCTGTTCCAGGGCGTGGTGCTGTTCGCCGCCATCTGCGTGGGGGCGCTGCGGCTCTTGAAGCTGCGCAACCGGCTCGATCTGTATGGATAGGAACCTGGCCCGGCACTTCCGGGGCCCGATCGCAGGCCCCATCACCTCGGCCTTCGGCTGCATCGTCGCACTGCTGCTGCTCGGCAGCCTCTACAGCAGCAGCTTCCTGTCGCCCGAGTACCTGCTGCAGCAGCTGAAGGTGGCCTCGTTCCTCGGCGTGATCGCGACCGGCGCGATGCTGGTGATCCTGCTCGGGCAGATCGACCTGTCGGTGCCCTGGGTGGTGGCGGTCGGCGCGATGATGGCCACCGCAGCGACCGGCTGGGGGCCGTGGGGCAGCGCGTTCGCGATCCCGTTCGGCATCGCCTGCGGCGTGGCGCTCGGGCTGCTGAACGGCTTCGGCGTCGCGTTCCTGCGCATCCCGTCGATGATCGTCACGCTGGCCGTGAATGCGGTGGCGCAGGGGCTGATGGTGGTGCACACCGGGGGCTACTCGCCGCAGGATGCGTCGTCGCCGGCGATGCGCTTCATCGCGACCGGCCACAGCCTCATCGGCATTCCGAACGCGCTGCTGGTGTGGGCGGCGGTCGGCGCGGCGGCGGTGTTCGTGCTGACGCGCACCACCTTCGGCCGTTGCGTCTACGCGATCGGCAACCGCGAGCGCGCCGCCTACCTGTCGGGCGCACGCACGCGGGCGGTCGTGATGGCCGCCTTCGCGGTGGCCGGCGGGCTGTCGGCCTTCGGCGGCGTGCTGCTGGCCGGCTATGCGAGCAAGGCGGCGCAGGCCATGGGCGATCCCTACCTGCTGCCGGCGATCGCCGCGGTGGTGCTCGGCGGCACCTCGATCCTCGGCGGGCGCGGCCACTACCTCGGTACGGTGGCCGGCGTGATCCTGATCACGCTGCTGCAATCCATTCTCTCCGTGATGCAGATCGAGGAATGGGGGCGCCACCTGATCTACGGCAGCGTGATCGTCGCGATGCTGCTGCTGTACGGGCGGGCCGCGCCGGCGCGCTGAGGCGGGCTGCCGGTCAAGCGCCTTCGCCGGGTGGGTCAGCGGGCGGGGAGTCCGACAGGCAATGCAGACCGGTGGCGTACAGGCAGGCCGCGACGCAGACCGCGGCCACGATCAGCGCCATCACGACGCCGCCTTGGGCGCGCGATTCTGCAGCGGGCATCGCACCGTCGTAGCGATCGCCATCGGCCCCGTCATCGGGCGACTTGTGAAGCAGCAGGGCGGCCAGCGTGATCAGGGTGACCGCCGCCACCGCGCTGCCCTTGATCACCGTCTCGGGAGAGGGCATGTTGTGGGCCAGGCACGCACGGGCATCGCCGACCTGCCGCACGATGGTCAGCCTGAACGGCGGCGGATGCCATTCTTCGTCGGTCGGAGTTGCAGTGAAGCTGCCAAGGACACGCTCGAGTTGTCCACACAACGGTCTCATCCACGGTCTCCTTGGGCGCCCCAGATGCCGACTGAGTCACCTCGCCGGCGATCCGGTTCCACGCAGGGTCAGAGCCGGGCCGTGAGGTACGCCAGCGCCATGCGCACCGTCTCGCGCGTGGCCGCCTTCACCGAGACGCCGCTCGGCCGCTCCAGCACCAC
>NZ_JBFUGN010000983.1:0-2255 GCF_056402895.1 Rhizobacter sp. P3_B12
GCGCTCTTCGGCCACCGCATAGCGCTTTTCGTTCTGCGTGTAGTACTCGCGCAGCTTGTCTTCAGGCACCGTCAGCGTCTTCTTGATCGCCTCGACGTCGAGCACCACGTACTCGATGCTCGCCTGCTCCGGCGACATGAACTGCGCCGCGTGCGCCGGATCCTTGTAGTACGCCTGGATGTCGGCATCGCTCGGCGACACCTTCGCGAGGTAGTCCTTCGGGTCGAAGCGCTGCTGCTGGAACTCGCGCTGCTGGAACATCGCATCGATCGCGCCCGAGGCCGCCGCCGCCGGCGCGAACACCGTGCCGCCGATGCCGAACATCACCTGGCGCATCTCGAGCTGCTGGCGCATCGTCTGCTCGAAGCCCGCCACCGTCATGCCCTGGGCCGACAACGCGATCGTCAGCGCTTCCTTGTCGAAGCCGCCGCCCGCGCCACGGAACTGCGCGAACTGCGGGTCGTTCATGTAGACGTTGAGCACGCGGTCGGGCGTCGCGGTGAAGTTCGACTTCAGTGCCGCGGTCTGCAGCACGCGCTCGCGCACCAGGTTGTCCAGCGTCTGCAGGCGCACCGCCGGCGTGTCGAACATGCGGACGTCGACGTTCGGCGCCTGGCGCCGGTAGCGGTCGATCTGGTCGCGCTGCGCTGCGTCCCACTCGGCCTGCGTGATCTTGTGGCCGTCGACGACGGCGACACCCCCGCTGCCCGCCATCGAGCGGTAACCTTGGTAAGCACCCGTCAGCACGAAGGCGGGAACGATCAGCACCAGCAACAGGAACTGGAACAGGCGGTTGTGCGTGCGAACAAATTCAAACATCGATGGCCTCGAAGGGTGATCGCTGTGCAGCCGGACGGCGCTGCTTCAAATGCAACAAAGGCGAACCTGGGTTCGCCTTTGTTGGGGGTGGACGGCGCGGATTCTACTAGCTCTGCCAGCTYGTCCGCGGTGCCATCGGGTGGTGGGTGCTGAGGGGCTCGAACCCCCGACCTACGCCTTGTAAGGGYGCCGCTCTACCAACTGAGCTAAGCACCCGGATGCCATTTTCAGTTGACCGCGTCCTTCAGGGCCTTGCCCGGGCGGAACTTCGGCACCTTGGCGGCCTTGATCTTGATGGTGGCGCCGGTGCGCGGGTTGCGGCCGGCACGGGCGGCGCGCTTGCTGACGCTGAAGGTGCCGAAGCCAACGAGCGACACGCTGTTGTTTTTCTTCAGCGTGGATTTCACGCCGCCGATCAGAGCTTCGAGCGCGCGCGTCGCAGCTGCTTTGGAAATGTCGGCCTGCTTGGCGATGTGCTCAATCAGTTCGGATTTGTTCACGAAGGTACCCCCTCAAAAAAGGTGTCTCGAAAAGAATCTGGATGGGTGTGGAGCCTGGATCCGGGCCGCGCGGGACGGGACGTAACGGCTCGAACGATTACAGCCGCAGGCACCCCCACTGTCAAGCGCGGAAGCGGATTCTATGCGTAATCAGCTGCATCCGAATGCGGCATCCGCGCGCGTGCTTCCTCGCTTGACAATAGGCTGCCCGCGTCATATTYGGCGCGGGTTGCAGCGGGGTCAGGCACCCCGCGTGTCATGTGGCGTCACATGCATGCGGCGATCGCACGCCCGAGGTCGGCGGTGCGCGCCGCACCACCCAGGTCGGGGGTGCGCGGTGCACCGGACGAGGGATCGAGCACCGCCTCGACCGCGCGCAGCACCGCATCGTGGGCATCGCGGTGGCCCAGGTGGTCGAGCATCATCGCGCCCGACCAGATCTGCCCGATCGGGTTCGCGATGCCGCGCCCGGCGATGTCGGGCGCCGAGCCGTGCACCGGCTCGAACAGCGACGGATGGGTGCCGGCAGGGTTCAGGTTGGCCGACGGCGCGATGCCGATCGTGCCGGTGCAGGCCGGCCCGAGGTCCGACAGGATGTCGCCGAACAGGTTGCTCGCGACCACCACGTCGAACACCTCGGGGCGCTGCACGAAGTGCGCGGTCAGGATGTCGATGTGGAAGCGATCGACGCTGACCTCCGGATAGCCGCGGGCCATCGCCTCGACGCGCTCGTCCCAGTAGGGCATCGTGATCGAGATGCCGTTCGACTTGGTGGCCGAGGTCAGCTTGCGGCGCGGGCGCGATTGCGCCAGCTCGAACGCGAACTTCAGCACCCGGTCGACGCCGACACGCGACATCACCGTCTCCTGGATCACGATCTCGCGCTCGCTGCCCTCGTACATGCGCCCGCCGATGCTGGAGTACTCGCCCTCGGTG
>NZ_JBFUGN010000984.1:0-2254 GCF_056402895.1 Rhizobacter sp. P3_B12
GCCCTGCTGCCATGCGCGCAGGCCCTTCGACAGGCTCAGGGCCACCCTTCGACAGGCTCAGGGCGAACGGATTCTTTCCCTCCCGTTCCTGCGAGCCATCGCGAGCCAGGGCTTGCAGGTAGGCCGGCGGGAAGCCGGCGTTCGTCACGCCGTACTCGCGCATCGCCGCGAGCGTCTGCGCCGGCGTCCACAGCGCCTCGTCGCGCAGCAGCAGCGAGGCGCCGCAGCCCAGCACCGTCAGCAGCCGCTCGTGCGCGCCGTCGAACGAGAACGACAGGAAGTGCAGTTCGCGCGTCGCCGGGCTCATCTCGTACAGCAGCGCCGTGTCGCGGCAGTGCATCGCGAGCGGCCCGTGCGCCACGGCCACGCCCTTCGGCCGACCGGTCGAACCGGAGGTGTAGATCACGWAGGCGAGGCTGCCGGCGTGCAGCGGCACCCGGGGGTCCGTGTCAGCCCCGCCCTGCGCCTCCAGCTCGCGCACCGACTCGGCCGTCAACAGCAGCGCCGCGCCGCAGTCCTCGCGCATGAACGCGATCCGCTCTGCCGGGTGCGACGGATCCAGCGGCACGTACGCCCCACCCGCCTTCAGCACCGCGAGCAGCGCGACGATCAACTCGAACGAACGGGGCAGCGACACCGCCACACGGCTTTCCGGCCCCACGCCGAGCACGACCAGCCGCTGCGCGAGCCGGTTCGCCCGGTGGTTCAGCTCACCATAGCTCAGCACGCCATCGCCGTGCAGCACCGCCGGCGCGTCCGGATCGCGCAGCGCATGCCGCTCGAACGCCTGGTGCACCCACTCGCTGCCGAGCGGCTGCGGCGCATTGACGCCCCAGGCCTGCAGCTGCGCACGCTCCTGCGCATCCAGCAGGTCGACCTCGCCGAGCGCCGTCTGCGGCTGCCACGCCAACGCCGCCAGCACCGCGAGGTACTGCCGCGCCAGCCGCGCGATCGTCGCCGCCTCGAACAGTTCATCCGCATAACTGAACACCGCCTGCACGCGGCCATCCGCATGCTCCAGCGTGTCGAGCGTCAGCTCGAACTGCGCGGCCAGCTCACCCAGCGGCTGCTCCTGCACGCGCAGGCCCGGCAGTTGTGCCAGCAGCGCATGGTTGCGGCGCTGGTGGTTGTAGAGCACCTCGAACAGCRGGTGCGTACCGAGGCTGCGCTCGGGCTGCAGCGCATCGACGAGCTGCTCGAACGGCAGGTCGGGATGCTCCTGGGCGCCGAGCGCGGCGTCGCGCGCCTGCGCCAGCACCTGCGCCAGGGGCATGCGCGCGTCGACGACGTTGCGCAGCACCTGCGTGTTGACGAAGAAGCCGACCAGCCCCTCGGTCTCGACGCGCTGCCGGTTGGCGATCGGCACGCCGACCCGCACGTCGTGCCGGCCGCTCCACCGCGCGAGCAGCGCCTGCCAGGCGGCCAGCAGCGCGGTGAACAGCGTGGCCTGCTGCGCGCCGGCGCGCTGGCGCAGCGCTTGCACCAGCGCCGGCGGCAGGTCCACCGTGTGCTGCGCGGCACGCAGCCGCGCATCGGCCGCGCGCGGGCGGTCGGTCGGCAGCTGCAGCACCGGGTGGTCGGCGCCCAGTTGCGCCGTCCAGTACGCCAGCTGGCGCGCCTGCTCTCCGGCCGCCAGGCCGTGGCGCTGCCAGCGGGCGTAGTCGGTGTAGCGGATCGGCAGCGGCGGCAACTCGATCGAACGTTGCTCGACGCGTGATCGGTAGAGCGACACGAACTCGCCGACGATCACCTGCAGCGAGGCGCCGTCGGACACGATGTGGTGCATCACGACCGCCAGCACGTGCTCCTGCGGCGTGAGCTTCAGCAGCGCGAGGCGCAGCAGCGGCCTGCGCGCCAGGTCGAACGGCACGGCGTTGATGCGCTGCAGCTCGGCGGCGAGCGAGGCTTCGTCGGTGTCGATCTCGGGCAGCTCGATGCCCACCGCCGGCAGCACGCGCGGCCGCGCCAGCCCGTCGGGCAGCGCGTCGAACACCGTGCGCAGCGATTCGTGGCGGGCCACCAGCGCGCTGAAGCTCGCGCGCAGGGCGCCCACGTCGAGCCGGCCGCTCAGCCTCAACGCACCGGCGATGTGGTACGCGGTGCTCGCAGGGTCGAGCCGCCACAGGAACCACTGCCGCGCCTGGGCATGCGACATCGGATCGGGCTCGTCAGCTTGCGACCACGGCACGATCGGCAGCCGGCCGAAATCGACGCCCTGCTCGCGCAGCAGCGCGAGGAAAGCGCTGCGGCGCTC
>NZ_JBFUGN010000985.1:0-2252 GCF_056402895.1 Rhizobacter sp. P3_B12
TGCGCGACGCCGCCGGTCAGCTGGCCCAGCATCTCCAGCCGCAGCGCATGCTGCAGCTGCACCTCGATCGCGCGGCGTTCGGTCAGGTCGGTGACGAGGCTCACGACGCCGCCATCGGGCATCGCCCGGCTGCGCACGTCATAGACGCGGTTGTCCGGCAGGTACAGCTCGACGTGCGCATGCGCGGTGAACGGCGGCAGCGCGCCGGCGGCCAGCGCCTGCCGCTCGGTGAGGCCCGGCGCGCTCCACGCGATGCCGCCGGCCAGTTGCGCCATCAGCTGCCGCGGTGGCTGGCCCGAAGCCGGCCGCACGCCGTGCATCGCGAGCATGCGTTCGAGCGGTTCGTTCCACAGCCGCAGCCGGCCGTCGCGGTCGAACACCGCGAGGCCGTCGTTCATGCTGCTGTGCACCGCGGCGCGCAGCTCGCCCTGCTGGCGCAGGTCGGCCACCAGCTGCTGCTTGGCCAGCAGGTTGTCGCGGAACACCTCGAAGGTGCGGGCGAGCGCGCCCAGCTCGTCGCGGCGGGCGGTCGCCGGCGTCGCCACCGAGGTGTCGCCGCGCGCGAGCCGCGACATCACCGCGGTGATCCGCTCGACGCCCCCGACCAGCCGGTGCACGTAGGCGGTCGCGCCGAGCGCGATCACGCCGCACACCAGCGTCAGCAGCAGCAGGCCGGTCTTGCCGGAGGCGATCGCGCGCGTGACCCCTTCGCTGCGCCGCTGCGCGGTCTCGCGCAGCGTGTCGACGTGGCGCGAGACCTGCGCGCTGAGTTCATCGGCGTTGGTGCGCGTCAGCAGCACCAGCGAGCCGCTGCGGCTGTCGAGGTTGATCTGCTCGCTGCGCAGCCGCAGGATGCCGGCCGGGCCGATCGACAGCTCGCGCAGCGTCGCGCGGAACACGTCGCCGAGGCCGGCGTAGGCGGCCCGCCGGTCGGCGGCGATCAGCAGCGCCTCGACATCGGCCTGCAGCCGCCCGAGCGTGGCCGGCGTGTCGACGCTCGCGCCCAGCACCAGGCTGGACCACACCTGCGTCAGCACCGGGTCGCCGTGGCGCGGCGGCGTGCCGCGGGCGTGCAGCCGGCTGCCGATGTCCTCCAGCCGCTCCATCTGCGTCTGCAGCCGCTGGCGCACCTGCTGGCGCCGCTGCGTCAGCTCGGCCAGGCGCAGCAGGTTGATGTCGCCGCGGTCGATCAGCGGGTCGATGCGGGCCTTCAGCGGGCCCTGGCCGTCGATCTCGCCGGAGCGCTGGCGGATCTCGCTGATCAGCCCGCGCGCGATCGTCGCGCTGGCGTCCAGGCTCTCGGGCGTGCGCGACTCGGCCAGGTCGGGCGCGGTGGCGGCCAGGCGCGTCGTGCGCTCGGCGAGTTCGAGCGCCTGCGCGATCTGCGGCAACACCTCGACTTCGTAGGCCGAGAGCTCGCGCTGCGTGCGCTGCATGCCGAGCCAGCCGACGATCGCCAGCGCGATCGCGGCAGCCAGCAGGATCACGAAGGCAGCCATCAGCCGGGTGCGGACCCGCTGGGCACGGGGTCCGACGCTGGGTGTCGCTTCAGGTGGCGCGCTCATGCCCGTGGGTCACCGGCGCCGCGAAGACGTAGCCCAGCCCGCGCTCGGTGCAGATGTAGCGCGGGTGCTTCGGGTTCGGCTCGATCTTGCGGCGCACGCGCAGGATCAGCACGTCGACGCTGCGGTCGAACACCTCGGTCTCCAGGCTGCGCGTGTGCTCCAGCAGCTGGTCGCGCGTCCACACCTTGCCCGGCTGGCTGACGAAGGCCTCGAGCAGCCGGAACTCGGCCGGCGTCAGCGCGCAGGCGCTGCCATCGGCGGCGCGCAGCTCGCGCTCGCGCAGGTCGAGCGTCCAGTCGCCGAAATGCAGCTGGGCCGCGGGTTCGGCCGGCGCTGCGGCGGTGGCCGCCGGCTGCGTGCGGCGCAGCACCGCACGCACATGGGCCAGCAGCTCGCGCGGGCTGAACGGCTTGACGAGGAAGTCGTCGGCCGCGAGTTCGAGCAGCAGCACGCGGTCCATCTCGTCGCTGCTGCCGCTGATCATGATGATCGGCAACGCAGGGTGCCGCTCGCGCAGGCCGCGCGCGAGCGCCAGGCCGTGCTCGTCCTTCAGGCGCAGGTCGAGCAGCACCAGCGCGTGCGGCGCTTCGGCCAGCGCCGCGTGCATGCCGATGCCGTCGCCGGCGGTGCTGACGTCGAAGCCGGATTGCATCAGCGCGTCGTCGAGCGAGGCGCGCGGGTCGGGGT
>NZ_JBFUGN010000986.1:0-2247 GCF_056402895.1 Rhizobacter sp. P3_B12
TAGCCTTGCGGGCCACGCGTGAGCTGCGCATCGACCGGCCGCGCGCGCGCGCCGCTGCGCGCCTCGCCGAGCCAGGAGCGCAGCTTCTCGCCGGAGACGCCGGTGAGCGTCAGCGTCGCGCGGTCGCCCTGCACCGAGATCTTGCCCCTGTCGCCGAGCCGGTCGGTGGCCGATTTGAGCGCCTCGGCCGCCTGCTGCGGCGACACCGGCGCGACACCGCGCAGCTCGCGCACCTCGCCGGCCAGGCGCTGCATCGACTGCAGCTGGGCGTCGAGCGCATCGAGCGTGGCCGGGGCCTCGCGCAAGACGCGCAAGGCCGGCGCGACCGCGATCATCCAGACGACCAGGATGCCGACGCAGATCATCGCGGCGCCGGCGCCCATGCGCTCGCGCGCGGCGAGGCCGCTCCACATCGTGACGAACTGGGTGCGGATGGCCGCCAGCGGGGCCGGCAGGGCCAGGCGCGCGGGACGGGAAGGGCGGGCGTTGCGGGCGGTACTCACAGCGGGCGTCCTGGCGTCGTGGCGGGTGCGCGGCTGATGGTGAGCCGGCCATCGACCGACTCGACCTGCCAGCCGGCGGGTGTCAACTGGTTGCGGAACTGGTCGATCTGCGGCGGGCTCCAGCCGGCGGCCGCGAGCGTCAGCTTGCCGGGCTCGTACTTCAGCGTCTCGACCGGCGGGCGATCGGGCGGCCACGCGGCGGCGGCGGCCTGCAGCATCGGCTCGAAATCGGTTTCTCCAGGGCGGCCGGCAGCGGCCCGAAGGGTGTCGGTCTCACGCTGCATCTGGGCCGGCGCGTCGAGCACGGCGCGCACCTGCGGGTAGGCGGTCTGCACGACGGTGACCATCGCCTGCCGGCGCGCCGAGATCGCCGAGCTCTGGTGCGCGGCCCACAGGTTCAGGCCGAGCAGCTGCACGACGACCAGCGTGATCAGCCCGTAGCGCAGCGGCCGCCAGGCGGGGGTCAGGAACTTGCGCCAGCTGTCGCGCATCGCGCGGGTGCCGCGGTTCTTGCGGGCGAGCGAGAACTGGCGCAGGTTCCACAGCGAGCGCGAGGCCTGCAGCGCGCGCTGGGCCGGCGTCATCACGGTGATCGGGTTGCCGAGCCAGCGCTCGGCGGTGGTCGCGGCGGCCGGGGTGGCGCTCCAGCGCGCGCCCTCGGGCAGCGGTTGCGGCAGCAGCGCGCGTGCGAGCGTGCCCTGCAGGCTGAAGAGCGCGACGCCGTCATGGTGCGCCCAGCTCAGCGTGACGCCTTCGGAGCCGCGGGCGGCCTGCGGATCGGCGCTGCTCTCGGCGAAGTGGCCGGTCGGCGGATCGTCGGGCCAGGCCACCGGCACCACGCGATCGACGAAGACCTGCGCCTTCTCGAGGGCGGCCAGCTCGCCGGTGAGCCACAGGCGGTCGACCGCGGCGATCCAGGTCGGCTGGCCGGCGGTGGCCTCGGGCGCCACCGCCAGGTGCACGCCTTCGGCGTCGTCGAGCAGGGCTTCTTCGAGCACGCCGGTGAGGGCGGCGCGCAGCCGCGCGGCGGGTGCCTTCGGCAGCGTGATGCGGTGCCAGCTGACGTCGGTGTCGGCGAGCACCGCGACGACGACGCTCGCCTTCGGCAGCAGCGACGCGGCGCAACGCCCGTGCGTGGCCATCGACAGGCCGTCCGGCGACATCGCGTAGACGTACTCGGTGCCCGTGCCGTCCGCGCCGGCCGGCGCCTGGCTGCTGGCGCGCAACCGGGGACGGGGCGGGATCTGGATGACGAGTGTGCTCATGGGAGGCGCAATGTTGGCTGCGGCATTGTAGGCATTCGGCGCGCGCAAACCTTAGGAAATCAACGACTTACGGTGTCTTGTTGTAGTAATTCCTGCGACAGCGTGGCGGCGCTGCGGGGGCTTGTCAATTGCTGCTGTCGATCGAGCTCACGCGTTCTCGCGACAACGGGGTCACGGTGGTGCCGCTGCGTTGGACGACCGAGCGCTGTTCGAGCACCTGGTCGGTCAGCCGCAGGCGGCCGCGCACCTCGAAGTAGCTGGTGTTCACGCCGACCTGCTGCGCGTTCAGGTCGGGGAAGGTGGCGGGGAGCTGCGCCTTGATGTCGGCCGGGGTCTTGAACGGCGTGCGCAGGCGCACCTGCACCAGGCGCTCGGCGCTGCCGAGGTCGAGGTTCATCACCGAGGCCAGCACTTCCTTGCTGGCGGTGTTGGCGTTGACCGGCGTGCGCGTCGGCAGGATCGTCACGTAGGGCTCCAGC
>NZ_JBFUGN010000987.1:0-2236 GCF_056402895.1 Rhizobacter sp. P3_B12
GCCCAGCGCATCGCCGAGGGCCGCCGCCGCTTCCGCCGCCTGTTCGGCGCGGTGATGCTGCCGATGTTCCTGGCCGCCGTCGACCAGACGTTGCTGGCCACCGCGACGCCGGTCATCAGCCGCGAGTTCGGCGGCCTGCGCGACACCTCCTGGCTGGCCGTCTCGTACCTGCTGGCCTCGGTGATCGTGGTGCCGCTGTACGGCCAGCTGGGCGACCAGTTCGGGCGGCGCAAGCTGCTGTCGCTGGCCACGCTGCTGTTCGCGCTCGGCTCGCTGGGCTGCGGCCTGGCGACCGGCCTGTGGTGGCTGGTGGCCGCGCGCACGCTGCAGGGGCTGGGCGGCGGCGGCCTGATGACGCTGTCGCAGGCGCTGATCGGCGAGGTCGTCTCGCCGCAGCGGCGGGCGCGCAGCCAGGGCTATTTCGCGATCGTCTTCACGCTGGCCAGCGTCGGTGGCCCGGTGATCGGCGGGCTGGTGGTGCACCACGCCAGCTGGCGCTGGCTGTTCCTGGTCAACCTGCCGCTGTGCGCGCTGGCGCTGTGGCGGCTGCATGCGCTGCGGGCCGACGACGTGCCGCACCCCCGCGCCGGGCCGCCGGACGTGCAGGGCATGCTGCTGTTCGCGGTGGCGATGGCGCTGAGCCTGTTCTGGCTGTCGTCGGCCGGGCACCGCTTCGGCTGGGTGTCGGCGGCCAGCGGCGCGCTGCTGGTGGCGATCGTCGCGCTGTGGGCCGTGCTGCTGCGCGTCGAGCGGCTGGCGGCGCGGCCCTTCCTGCCGATCGACCTGCTGCGGCTGCCGCCGGTGCGCTACGCGGCGCTCACGGTGGTCGGCTTCGCATCGGCGATGTTCGCGATGGTGTTCTACCTGCCGATCTACCTGCAGCTGTCGCTGCACTCCGATGCCGCCGAGGCCGGCCTGCTGCTGCTGCCGCTGACGGCCGGCATCGTCGGTGGCGCCACCTTCACGTCGCGGCTGATCCTCTGGACCGGCCGCCCGACGGCGCTGCCGGTGGGCGGGCTGCTGCTGGCGGGTTGCAGCCTGCTCGGCATGGCCTTGCTGCCGCCCGACAAGCGCACGCTGGTCGCCCTCGGATTCACCACCGGGCTCGGCCTGGGCAGCGTGATGTCGGTGATGCAGATCGTGACCCAGACCGCCTCCGGCCCGGCGCGGCTGGGTGCCGCGGCGGCCACGATGTCGCTGGCACGCACGCTCGGTTCCTCGATCGGCGCGAGCGCGTTCGGCGCGCTGATCTTCGGGTTGATGGGGAGCAGCGACGCGCTGCACGCAGCGCAGGATCCGCATGCACAGGAGGCGCTGCGCTTCGCCTTCGTGGTCGCCTTCGGCTGTGCCGCCGCCGTGTGCGCGCTGGCCGCCTGGGCCGCCAGCCGGGTGCCGGCGCTGCGCTTCCATCCCGGGCCCGAGGGCCGGACCGATTTTTCCGAATGACTTGACGACGGGCAGTCCATGAACAAGAGCTTGGTGGGTTGGGTGATCGCCGCGGTGGTGGTGGCGGCGGGCGTCGGCTACGGCGTGGCCATGCGTGGCAAGGGCGAAGGCGGTGCAGCGGCCGGTGCGCCGTCGGCCGCCGCGTCCGGCGCGCCGGTCAGCGTCAGCACCGTGCGCGCGCAGCAGCGCGACTACGAGGTCACGCTCGAGGCGACCGGCAGCGTCACCGCACTCAACAGCGTCGACATCCGGCCGCAGGTCGCCAGCACCATCACGCAGGTGCACATCAAGGAAGGCCAGTTCGTGAAGGCCGGCGAGCTGCTGTTCACGCTCGATGCGCGCACCGACGAGGTCAACGTCGCGAAGGCGCAGGCCCAGCTCGAGAAGGACCTCGCCTCGCTGGCCGACGCGCAGCGCCAGCTCACGCGCAGCAAGGACCTGCTCGCGCAGAACTTCGTCTCGCAGAGCGCCGTCGACAGCAGCCAGACGCTGGTCGAGGGCTCGCAGGCGGTGGTGTCGTCCGACCGCGCGGCGCTGGCCGCCGCCAAGGTGGCGCTCGGCTACAACCGCATCGTCGCGCCCGGAGCGGGCCGCGCCGGCGCGATCAACGTGTTCCCCGGCAGCTCGGTGCAGCCGGCCACCAGCACGCTGGTGACGCTGACGCAGATCGACCCGATCGCCGTCGGCTTCAACCTGCCGCAGCGCAACCTGGCCGAGGCGCTGCGCAACCTGCAGTCGGGCCGCGGCGCGGTCACGGCGGTGCTGCCCGAAGGGCGCGGCACGCTGGTCG
>NZ_JBFUGN010000988.1:0-2236 GCF_056402895.1 Rhizobacter sp. P3_B12
GTGGAGTGGTGGAGTGCCAGCGATTCGCAACTTTTCACTCTGGAAAACCGCCTCGCCCAGCTGAAGGAAGAGGAGGTTTCGCTTCATGAAGTCACCGGCCTCCTCGCCGAGGCCAGCCTCGTTCGTCACACCTTTGGCGTGACGAGCGATGGCCGCATCATCAAAGGCAAGGTCCCGCCACAGCTCGCGGATGCGGTGCAGAAGGCGTTCGGACATCAAGTCATCGCCACCTACGAAGAGCGTCGCGTGCGCGACGACTTGACGCAAGAGGATCGAAAGTCCGTCTCCCTCGTCGACGTTCGCGCGGCGTGAGCCCCAGCCTGAGATACGGCTGATCTCGCCCCAGCACCCCCGCCAGAACACCAAACTGCGATCGGATGGACATCTTTAGGCTACTCAACTAACCAATTGGTTATTGACAACAGATAACCATATGGTTATCGTGGCGCTCACCTTGTTTGGAGGCCGCCATGCCTGGACTGTCATTCGCTTCTCGCAGCTACCGCTGCCACTACCACCCCAACGACCGCAACGGCTTCCCAGCCGCCTGCGACACCGGCGTCCTGCCCTTCGTCCAGTTCAAGGCTCGCGATGCTGAACACGCGCAGCGCGTTGCCCACGACCTGACCGGCTGCTCGATCAGCAACGTCGARCGCCTCGACGAGGTGSCCGCATGARCGCGARCCACGCGCACTTCCCCCTCGAAGCMTGGGCCGACCGCAATCCGCGCGTCCGCTGGCCCCTCGTCTAYCTGCTGCTGCTCCTGCTCTGGGGCTTCGGCGGCTGGCTCGCGCCCACCGACTTCTGAGCCCGCTCCTGCAAGAACACCCTTCTACGGAACCATCATGAACACCACCACACAGACGAAATCAGCCGCTGCCGATCCCGCAACCATGCGCAGCGAAGAGGCCGCCTCCCACACCTCCGAGCCGTGGCTGAAGTTCCCCGTCCATCCTTCCAGGATCCTCAGTCTGCGGGAAACTTTCGAGGCCGGGGCCGCCCTTCCGGATGAAGAACTCAAGGTGTTTCTGGAAGGGTTCAGGGAGCAACTCCTTCACGAGAATCTTCCTTGGATGGGGGCACTGATGGCCGGCGATATCCGCGAAATCGGCCACGCAAAGTACCGGATCGGCTGGCGACATGGCCTCGTCTGGGGCGCTTCCGTCGGCTGCCTGGTTGCCCTTCTTTCCGTGGCAACGGGCATGTACTGGGCAGGCGCATGACCAGCCCCGCAACCTGCATTCAGGTGGCACCCGAACGCGGTTGCGTGCTGTGCCGCCACGGCGCCTGCGACGCCGCCGGCCAGCGCCTCTGCACCTGCCCCGATGCCGGGCTTCCTTGCCCGACGCTCGTTGCGCTCGTGCGCGACGCCCGCGGCGCCTGTGGCCCAGAGGCCCGGTTCCTCGATTTCGCCGGCCTGCACGTCTGACCTCCCACGGCCGCCTTCCACATTCCACCGCTATCCACGCCATGATCTTCATCACGACAGCAACCGGCACCGAGGTGTCGCTCAAGCACCCGTTTCCGGGCAACATCGATCTGCGAACGATCGCTCACCACCTCAGCCTCCTCAATCGCTTCACCGGCGCCACCTGCAGGCCCTACAGCCTGGCCGAGCACTCGCTGCTCATCTGCAGGATCGCCGAGCGCGAACTCGACCTCGATGTGCACGGCCAATTCGCGGCACTCATGCTGGCAGCGCACAAGGCCTATGTCGGCGACYTGTCCGCCGCAGCTGAAGACGAGRTCGGCGCCSCCTGGGTCACCCTSGAGAACCGMTTCGTCCGTTTGATCCGCAACGGCTTCGYGCTGAACGTCGCTCACGCCGCGCACGCCCAGGGACTGCTCAAGGCGGCATTGATCGCCGAGGCCACCGCACGTGCACAGCTCCTGCCGAACCCCGGCACGACACCGCCCCTTCTCCCCGGCGTCAAGCCGGTGACCTGGGTCAACCTGATGTCGCCCGCATGCCGAGACACCACCTGGTCGGGCTGGCGCAACGCGTTCATCGAGCGCGCCGACTCGCTCGATTTCCAACGCCATCAGTTCGCAAGCCGCCTGGTCCACTGAACAGCAACCTCTGACGAACCATGGAAACCATCCGCGCGATCGCTCTCGACCAGTTGCACGAGAGCCCCTTCAATCCCCGCCGCACCTTCACCGGCATCGACGACCTGGCGGCGAACATCGTCGCAGAAGGCCGCATCCACCAGCCGATCCTTGTTCGCCCCCGGCC
>NZ_JBFUGN010000989.1:0-2226 GCF_056402895.1 Rhizobacter sp. P3_B12
CCTTCATAGGCACGCAGCACCTCGCCGAGCAGCAGCGAGCTGCTCCAGCCGTCGAGCAGCAGGTGGTGCGCGGTCCACACCAGGTGGTGGCGATCGTCCTGCGTACGCAGCAGCGCGACGCGCATCAGCGGCGGCCGCGCCAGGTCCAGCGGCGCGGCGAGTTCGGCCTGCGCGAAAGCGTCCAGCTCGGCACCAGGACGGCCGCGCCAGTCCTGCACCGACCACGGCAGCTCGGCGCGGCGCGCCACCCACTGCAGTGGCGGCTGCGCGATGAAGCCGCTGCGCAGCACCTCGTGGCGTGCCAGCACCGTGGCCCAGGCGGAGCGGAATCGGGCCGCGTCGAGCCCGTCGAGGTCGACGCGCAGCTGCGTGCGGTAGGCCGCGCCGCCGTCATCGACCAGCGACTGGAACAGCATGCCGGCCTGCATCGGCGACAGCGGGTACAGGTCGTCGAGGTTCTGCAGCGGCAGCGCCAGCCCGTCCAGCGTCGACGGGTCGATGCGCGCCAGCGGGAAGTCCGACGGCGTGACGCCGAGCGCACCGCCGGTGCAGTGCGCGATCAGCGCGAGCAGCTCGCCGCGGAACGCATCGATGAAGCGCTGCACCTCGACCGCATCGTGGCGCGCCGGGCTGTAGCGCACGCTCAGCGCGAGCTGGCCGTCGTACACCTGCCCGTCGATCGAGAACTCGTGCGCGTGCGCTGCCGATTCGTGCACCGCGGCGCCTGAACGTTCGCGCGCCGGCCTCCAGGGCGCGGCCTCGTCGAAGCTGCCGTCGAACTGGCCGAGGTAGTTGAAGACCACCTGCGATGGCGGCAGCGCGCGCAAGGCCTGCTGCATCTCGGGCGGCCCCCTGTGTTTCAGCACGCCGTATGCCAGGCCGCGCAGCGGCATGGCGCGCAGGGCCTCCTTGACGCGCTTCAGCGCCGCGCCGGGTTCGCCCAGCGGGTCCAGCACCACCGGGAACAGGCTGGTGAACCAGCCCACGGTGCGCGACAGGTCGATCTCGTCGGCGATGTCCTCGCGGCCATGGCCTTCCAGGTCGATGCGGATGCGCGCGTGGCCGCTCCAGCCGCACAGCGCACGGCCCAGGGCGGTCAGCAGCAGGTCGTTGACCTGGGTGCGGTAGGCGGCAGGGGCGCGCTTCAGCAAGGCCTCGGTCTGGGTGGTGTCGAGGCGCAGCTCGGTGGTGGTCTGCTGACCGGCGAGCTTGCCGCCTTGGGGGCGTGCGACCGGCAGTTCGACAGGCGCGTGTAGCCCGGATGCCAATCCGGGATCCCCCTCGACCGCCGCGTCCCGGATTGGCATCCGGGCTACGAGTGCGCTGCTCCATTCCTGGTAGCTGCTCGTCTTCGGCGGCAGTTCAACGGCCTGACCCGCAACACACTGCGCATACGCCCGCTGCAGGTCTTCCAGCAGAATGCGCCACGACACGCCATCGACCACCAGGTGATGCACCGCGAGCATCAACCGCCAGCTGCCATCGTCCACCTCGATCGCGAGGCCGCGCAGCAACGGGCCGCGCACGATGTCGAGGCTGCGCTGCACTTCGTCGCACAAGGCCTCGATCTCCGGCGCACCGGCGGCCCGCCGCACCCACAGCAGTTCGCGCTGCGGGCTCGTGTCGTGCGGTGCGTAGGCCTGGTGCCACGCACCCGCCGCATCCTGCGTGAAACGCAGCCGCAGGCTGTCGTGATGCCGCACCAGCGCCGCCAGGGCCTGGGCCAGCGCATCGGGCTGCAGCGGCTCGCGGCTGTGCAGCAGCAGCGACTGGTTCCAGTGGTGGCGGTTCTTCATCGGCAGCGCGAAGAACTCATGCTGGATCGGCAGCAGAGGCACCTCGCCGACAGGCTCCTTCGCCGGGCGCGCCGCGCGCCCCTCCTCGGCCTGCGCCAGCAGCGCCAGCAGCGCCGGCGTCTGCCGCTCGAACACCTGGCGCGGCGTCAGCACCCAACCGAGCACGCGCAGCCGCGCGACGATCTGCAGGCTGAGGATCGAATCGCCGCCCAGGTCGAAGAAGTTGTCATGGCGCCCGACCCGCGGCACGCCCAGCAGCTCGGACCACAGCGTCGCCAGCGCCTGTTCGACCTCGCCTTGCGGTGCCTCGTAGCGGTCGCCGTCGGCCTGGGCCTCGATCGGCGGCAAGGCGCGCCGGTCGACCTTGCCGTTCGGCGTCAGCGGCAGCACGGCCATCACCGCGATGGCGGCCGGCACCATGTAGTCCGGC
>NZ_JBFUGN010000990.1:0-2222 GCF_056402895.1 Rhizobacter sp. P3_B12
CAGACATCCACCTCGACGTCGTCGCCGCGCAGTTCCATCAGCTCGCGGCGAGCCTGCGCCTCGCCCTTGCCCATCAGCTTGGTCAGCGACTCGGTGGTGGCGGTGAAATCGAGCGCGCCGAAGGCCACCTGCAGCAGGCGGCGCGTGTCGGGGTTCAGCGTGGTGTCCCACAGCTGCTCGGCGTTCATCTCGCCCAGGCCCTTGAAGCGGCCGATGCTCCAGCTGTTGTCGCGCGCGCCTTCCTTGCGCAGCTTGTCCAGCGTGGCGGTCAGCTCGCCTTCGTCCAGCACATAGAGCTTGGCCGCCGGCTTCTTGCCGCGCGCCGGCGCATCGACACGGAACAGCGGCGGCTTCGCGATGTAGATGTTGCCGCGCTCGATGAGCTTCGGGAAATGCCGGAAAAACAGCGTCAGCAGCAGCACCTGGATGTGCGAGCCGTCGACGTCCGCATCGCTCAGGATGCAGATCTTGCCGTAGCGCAGGCCCGACAGGTCCGGCTCGTCGSTCGCRCCGTGCGGGTCGACGCCGATCGCCACCGCGATGTCGTGGATCTCGTTGTTCGCGAACAGCCGGTCGCGCTCGACCTCCCACGCGTTCAGCACCTTGCCGCGCAGCGGCAGCACCGCCTGCGTCTCCTTGTTGCGGCCCATCTTCGCGCTGCCGCCGGCCGAATCGCCCTCGACCAGGAACAGCTCGTTGAGCGCCAGGTCGCGGCTCTCGCAATCGGTCAGCTTGCCCGGCAGCACCGCCACGCCCGAGCCCTTGCGCTTCTCGACCTTCTGGCTCGCGCGCTGGCGCGTCTGCGCCTGCTTGATCACCAGGTCGGCCAGCTTGCGGCCCAGCTCCACATGCTGGTTCAGCCACAGCTCCAGCGCCGGCTTCACGTAGGTGGAGACCAGCCGCAGCGCATCGCGGCTGTTCAGCCGCTCCTTGATCTGGCCCTGGAACTGCGGGTCCAGCACCTTGGCCGACAGCACGAAGCTGGCGCGCGAGAACACGTCTTCCGGCATCAGCTTCACGCCCTTGGGCAGCAGGCTGTGCAGGTCGATGAAGCCCTTGACCGCGCCGAACAGGCCGTCCTTCAGGCCGGCTTCATGCGTGCCGCCGTTCACCGTGGGGATCAGGTTCACGTAGCTCTCGCGCATCGGCGAGCCTTCCTCGGTGAAGGCCACGCACCAGGCGGCGCCCTCGCCCTCGGCGAAGTTCTCGGTCTCGCGCGAATCGGCGTAGCGCTCGCCCTCGAACAACGGGATCACCGGGTCGGCCGCGAGCGCCTGCATCAGGTAGTCGCGCAGGCCGCCCTTGTAGGTCCAGGTCAGCACCTCGCCGCTCTTCTCGAGGGTCAGCGAAACGATGACGCCGGGCATCAGCACCGCCTTGCTGCGCAGCAGGTGCGTAAGCTCGGCCTTCGGGAAATCGACGCTCTCGAAGTACTTCGGGTCCGGCCAGGCACGCACCGTGGTGCCGGTCTTGCGGTCGCCCGACGAGGCCGCGTACACGCCCTTGCGGATGACCAGCGGCTCGATCACGTCGCCGCCCGAGAACGCCAGCTGCGCCACCTGGCCCTCGCGATACACCGTGACCTCCAGCCGCTTGGCCAGCGCGTTCGTCACGCTGACGCCCACGCCGTGCAACCCGCCCGAGAAGCTGTAGGCGCCGCCGGAGCCCTTGTCGAACTTGCCGCCGGCATGCAGGCGGGTGTAGACGATCTCGACCACCGGCACCTGCTCTTCGGGGTGCAGCCCGAACGGGATGCCGCGGCCGTCGTCGTGCACGGTGACCGAACCGTCGGTGTGCAGCACCACGTCGATGCGCTTGCCGTGGCCGGCCAGCGCCTCGTCGGCCGCGTTGTCGATGACCTCTTGAATGATGTGCAGCGGGTTGTCGGTGCGGGTGTACATGCCCGGCCGCTGCTTCACGGGCTCGAGGCCCTTCAGGACACGGATCGATGACTCGCCGTAGGAATTGCTGGGTTTGGTCGCCATGGGGCGGGATTCTAGAAGCCCACCACGTTACAACTCGCAATCGACCGTGGCGCAGCCGACACGGAGCCGTCGCCGGGGCGCGTTACCCTGGCGCGCATGCACCTTGCCTCCGCCTCCCTGATCGCCCTGCTGGGCGCCATCGCACCGATCGCCCAGGCCGCCGACCTGAACACGCTGCAGTCGCTCTCGCAATCCGAATTCCGCCTGCTGTCGGAAGACCTCGGCGCCATCCTGTCG
>NZ_JBFUGN010000991.1:0-2222 GCF_056402895.1 Rhizobacter sp. P3_B12
GTCATGGAGCGACTGCCTTCCGACGCTGCTCCCAGCCAGATCGCGAAGGGCGACTTCGTGAGCTCCGAGGCATTGGTCGGCCTGATCGACCTGCCTTCGAAGAAGAAGGCGCGTTGAGCGCATGACCGCGACCATCGCCGTCTACGCAGACTGGATCGGTCTCGCGCAGCCGCTGCGGCTGGGATGGCTGCACGCCAGGCGCGGTGCGGGCCGGGAGGTCTTCGAGTTCGAATACGACCCCGTCGCGCTTGCCCATCCGGCCACGCGGAATCTGGCGCTGGATCCGCGGCTCGGCCTGTACGAGGGGCGACAGCACCCGCCGCAGGGCCATCAGACCTTCGGTGTGTTCTCCGATGCGAGCCCGGATCGCTGGGGGCGGTTGCTGATGCGGCGCCGGCTGGAGCGGGCGCAACGGGCAGGGCAGGTGGGCAAGGCCGTGCGCCTGCACGAGTCGGACTGCCTGCTGGGCGTGCACGACACCTATCGGTCTGGTGCGTTGCGCTTGCGACTCGGGGACTCCGGCGCCTTTCTCGACAACCAGCACGACACAGCCGCACCGCCGTTCGTCCAACTGCGCGAACTCGAAGCGGCCAGTCTCGCGCTGGAACGCGATGAAGACAACACCTCGCCCGAGGGTGACGACTGGCTGCGCATGCTGATCGCGCCGGGCGGCTCGCTCGGCGGTGCACGCCCCAAGGCCAGCGTTGCCGACGCGGGGCATCTGTGGATCGCCAAGTTTCCCAGCGTGCGCGATGAGTACGACGTGGGCGCGTGGGAACTGGTGGCTCAAACCCTGGCAAAAGCTTGTGGCCTGTCGGTGCCGCAAAACATGGCTCGCCGTTTCGCCAGCCCGCACCACACCTTCCTGGTGAAGCGCTTCGACCGCACGCCGCAGGGGCGGATTCATTTCGCCTCGGCCATGACACTCACCGGCCGCCAGGACGGGGACGATGCCTCCACCGGCGCGAGCTACCTTGAAATCGCCCGCGTGTTGACTGATCACGGCGCGCAGACCCAGACCGATCTGCGCGAGCTGTGGTCGCGCATCGTGTTCAACATGCTCGTCTCCAACACCGACGATCACCTGCGCAACCACGGCTTCCTGCTCGTGCCCGGCAAGGGGTGGCGGTTGTCCGAGGCCTACGACATGAACCCCGTGCCCGAGTCGCATGGCCTGAAGCTCAACGTCAGCGAATCCGACAACGCGCTCGACCTCGACCTGGCGCGTTCGGTGGCTCCGTACTTCCGGGTCTCGAAGAAGCTTGCCGACGAGACCATCGAGCACAGCCAGACCGTCGTGAGGCAGTGGGCCAAGATCGCCGACAGCCTGCACGTTCGTCCCCGCGAGCAGGAGCGCATGGCGTCGGCGTTCAGGCTCGCCGAATCACGCTAGAACATGCAGCCTAGAACGTGATCACCACCGACCCCGCGCTGCGTTGCGCCTCGCCGTGGAACACCGCCTCGATGTTGTTGCCGTCGGGGTCGAGCAGGAAGGCGGCGTAGTAGCCGGGGTGGTAGGGGCGTTCGCCCGGCTTGCCGTTGTCGCGGCCGCCGGCCTCGAGCCCGGCGCGGTAGAACGCCTCCACCATCGCACGGTCCCTGGCCTGGAAGGCGAGGTGGTGGCGCCCCGTCAGATGGCCTTGTGCCGCCTTGCTGTCGGCAGTCGAGACGAACAGCTCGTCGATCCAGAAGTAATCTGCGGCGCTGCCGCCCACCGGGATCTCCAGCACCTTGGCCACCGCCTCGTAGAAGCGTTGGCTGGCCRCAATGTCGGACACGACGAGCTGCAGGTGATCGATGAGACGGCCGCGGTGAAGTTGCTGTGCTTCCATGGTGGACTCCTCGTTGCTGGATGGTGAACGGTCTTTTCTGAGCCTCCATCGCGGCAGGGAGTTCCTGTCCTTGAAGAATCCGCAAACCTCGCCTATTTTTGAACGACCGTATAAACCGCTCGTTCAACCATGAACCTCAGATCGTCCGACGGCGCGCAACCCGGCAAGGATGCGCCGGCCGTCGACACCCGCGAGAAGATCCTCGACGCCACCTTCCGGCGGCTGGCGAGCGAGGGGTATGCGGCGCTCAGCGTGCGCGAGATCGCGAAGGACGCCGGTGTGAACCACGCGCTGATCAACTACCACTTCGGCACCAAGGACCAGCTGGTCATCGAGGTGCTCGATGCCGCGAACCGCCGGCTGCTGGCTCGCCAGGGCTCGATGTATGCC
>NZ_JBFUGN010000992.1:0-2220 GCF_056402895.1 Rhizobacter sp. P3_B12
CTGCGCCACCGCGTCGATCAGCGGATCCTCGGCCTGCGTGAGGAAGTCCTTCAGCACCAGGTAGCCGGCCTTCGTGCCGTTCGCGAGCGTCAGCAGCCGCGTCACCGGCACCGGCGTCAGCGCATAGGTGCCGGCCGTCACCGTGACGGTCTTCGGCCCGGCCGGCGCATCGATCACCAGCGTCAGCACGTCGCCGGCCTGCGCCGGCGTCAGCGCCGAGAAATCGTCGGCCGCCACCAGCTCGGCGGCGCTGCGGCCGTTGACCGAGCTGATCACGTCGCCACGCAGCAGCCCGGCGGTGGCGGCCGGCGACAGCGGCTCGACGTAGCGCACCTTCAGCGGCAACTGCAGCTCCAGCCCGTTGACCGAGACGCCGTAGCCGAGCGTGCGGCCGTCGCCATAGAACTGGTTGTACGACGCGCTGCTCTCGATGTAGCTCCAGCGGTCGGCCGGCACCGGCGCGGCGCCGGTGAACAGCAAGGCGTCGAAGTAGTCCGGCACGCTCGCGTAGGGGCCGGGATCGGGGCTCGGCGAGCTGCCGCTCCAGTAGTACCAGTCGGCCATGTAGCCGCGCAGCCAGGTCTTCTGGGTGCCGAGGTCGCAGCTGGGGGCGCCGCCGTTCAGCGGCAGGCCGTCGTCGTTGCCGCCGCAGCCGGCGAGCACGGTCAGCAGGGCCAGGCTGGCGGAGGCGAACAGCTTCGTGGGCAGGGGTCGCATGGTGGCTCTCCCGGTTGCCGCATCAGTGCGGGGATCCCCGCCACCATAGCAGCAGGTGCCCCCCGCCTACAATTCCGCCTTCCCCCTGCCCCCAGCCTGCGCCACCATGTCCGAGCTTGCCAAATCGTTCGAACCCGCCCCGATCGAAGCCCGCTGGGCGCCGCTGTGGGAGCAGYAGGGCCTGTACGAGCCCACGCTGGACGCGAGCAAGCCCTCGTTCAGCATCCAGCTGCCGCCGCCCAACGTCACCGGCACGCTGCACATGGGGCACGCGTTCAACCAGACCATCATGGACTCGTTGACCCGCTGGCACCGCATGAAGGGCGACAACACGCTGTGGGTGCCGGGCACCGACCACGCCGGCATCGCGACGCAGATCGTCGTCGAGCGCCAGCTCGAGGCGGCCGGCCAGAGCCGCCACGACCTCGGCCGCAAGAACTTCGTCGCCCGCGTGTGGGAATGGAAGGAGCAGTCGGGCTCGACCATCACGCAGCAGATGCGCCGCATGGGCGCCTCGGTGGCCTGGCAGCACGAGTACTTCACGATGGACGAGAAGCTCTCGCCGATCGTCACCGACACCTTCGTGCAGCTCTACGAGCAGGGCCTGATCTACCGCGGCAAGCGGCTGGTGAGCTGGGACCCGGTGCTGAAATCGGCGGTGTCCGACCTCGAGGTCGAGAGCGAGGAGGAAGAGGGCTCGCTGTGGCACATCCGCTACCCGCTGGCCGACGGATCCGGCTCCATCGTCGTCGCCACCACGCGCCCCGAGACCATGCTCGGCGACACCGCGGTGATGGTGCACCCCGACGACGAGCGCTACCAGGCGCTGATCGGCCGGCAGGTCACGCTGCCGCTGTGCGACCGCACGATCCCGGTGATCGCCGACGAGTACGTCGACCGCGAGTTCGGCACCGGCGTCGTGAAGGTGACCCCGGCCCATGACGTGAACGACTACGCCGTCGGCCTGCGCCACCAGCTGCCGATGATCGGCGTGCTCGACCTCGACGCGAAGGTCAACGACAACGCGCCCGCCCCGTACCGCGGCCTCGATCGCTTCGTCGCCCGCAAGAAGGTGGTCGCCGACCTGCAGGCGCAAGGCCTGCTGGTCGAGGTGAAGAAGCACAAGCTGATGGTGCCGCGCTGCGCCCGCACCGGTGCGATCGTCGAGCCGATGCTGACCGACCAGTGGTTCGTCGCGGTCAGCAAGGCCGGCCCCGATGGCAAGTCGATCGCGCAGAAGGCGGTCGACGCCGTCGCCTCCGGCGAAGTGAAATTCGTGCCGGAGAACTGGGTCAACACCTACGACCAGTGGATGAAGAACATCCAGGACTGGTGCATCTCGCGCCAGCTGTGGTGGGGCCACCAGATCCCGGCCTGGTACGGGACGGGCGGCGAGATCTTCGTCGCGCGCACCGAAGCCGACGCGAAAACCAAGGCGAAGGCCGCCGGCTACAGCGGCGAGCTGCGCCGCGACGAGGACGTGCTCGACACCTGGTACTCGTC
>NZ_JBFUGN010000993.1:0-2216 GCF_056402895.1 Rhizobacter sp. P3_B12
GATCTATTCAGCTCCTACCGCCGAGTTGATCTCCGCGGCCACCGCTGCGGCCCAGCTGAGCGGCACTTCTCAGATGCGAGCCGATTGCGGGACCTGTGCTTCGGCGCTAAGCTCTTTCTGCGTTCCGACCGGGCGTGGTGCGGCTTTCGAGAAAGAGGTGCGACATGGGCTACCGGGACAATTTCTATGTTGTGGGCAACATCATCGGGTTCACCGGCATCCTGCATCAGTCGCCGACCGTCTACTTCCACGCGGGGACCGAATTTGGGCACATCACCCAGAACCACTGGTTCGAGGCCAACTGCGGCCGCGAAGATGTGGGCAGCGATCCGGGATACACCATCGGGAACGAGATGCAGCCGAACGGAATCAGGGCGTCCGTGGAGCGCTGCAGCGGCGTCGTCATCCACACCAGCCGCAGCCTCTATACCGCGGTGAACCAGACCGAAATGGACACCATCGCCCTTTTGGCGCAGGCAATCATCGCCTTTCCCGAAAAGAAGCGCGTCCCGCTCTATGCCAGCCTGATGGGTGCCTACAAGGGCAATGACTTGGAACAGGTACTGGAGTCGCTGGACAACCGGCAGCAGGCGAATGCCCTGATCCGCGCCGGACTTCCGCGCCTGCGCCCTGTGCAGCCGTCCATGATGAAGGGGTCGGGCGCCTGAGCGATCAGCGTGTCCCTTGCGGCAAGGGCAATCCCTGCCCCCTGAAGTGGGGTAGCCAATTTGGGGATGGCCCGATGCGCGCCTCCCCCTAGACTGCACGGGACTCAACTGCCGGGAGCACCCATGTTGTCATCGCTGTTCGGAGACCTGCGCGGCGATCAACCCGAGGGTCGCTTGCCCGGCTTCGCCGCCACCTCGCTCATGGAGAGCGTGGCCACCGAGGTGAACGACCAGGGCCAGATGGTCGATCGCCACCTGCGCGACCTGGTCGTCACCGGCTCGGCGGCGCAGGCGATCCGCGAGCATTTCGCGGCCACCCGCGCCGACCTCGAAACCGCAACCCGCCACATCGCGCTGCACGACCCCACCGGCGTGTGGGCCAGCGCCGTCGTGAAGGCGCTGTCGGATGCGAGCGGGCGGCCGATCGAGCGGCTGCACCTGCGCGAGCACACCACGCTGCGCACGCTCGCGATGATCGAGCGCACCACGCTCGAACGGCGCGACGAGGGCCTGCTGCGCATCTACCACGCCGACGTGCGCGCGCCCGGCCCCGACAACGCGGCGATCCCGATCGCGCTGATGGAGCGCAGCCACATGACCGCGGTGATCGTCGGCGCGATGCAGCCGCATGCGGTCGACGGCATGCTCCACACCCTGTATGCCGCGGTGAACCAGCCCGGCTGGCGCTGCCCGACGCTGCTCTTCATGCTGCCGCCGAGCGGCGTGTGGATCGCCAACAAGATCGGCATGATCCAGTGGCCGCAGCGGCTCAAGGTGCAGGTGCTCAACGAATCGCTGTCGAGCGCGTCGGCGGTGTGGAATGCGCTGCTGGGCCAGTGGAACCGCGTGAAGACCGAACCGGTGTGGGGGCCGCCGCCGGTGGCCGCGATCGCTTCGGTGCAGGGGCCGGACGGCTTCCCGATCAAGGTGGCCGACCTCGATGCCGCGGCAGCCGCCGCCTCCGCATCCCCCGGCGCCGCCATCAGGAGCAGTGCCGTCACGAAGGCTCCGGTGCGGGCGGTGCTCGATCCGCAGCGCGCCGCCCATGCGCTCGACAGCATGCTGCAGGTCGACGGCCTGATGGGCTGCGCCGTCGTCGACACCGCGACCGGGCTGGTCGTCACGCACAAGGTGCGCGAGGAACACCCGGTCGACATCGAGCTGGCCGCCGCCGCCTGCACCCAGGTGCTGCGCGTGCACGACCGCCATGCGCGCGACATGGGGCTGGCCGACGCGGTGCAGGAGATCATGACCAGCACGCCGACGCGCCACCACCTGATCCGCTCGCTGTCGCGGCACAGCGGGCTGTTCCTGTTCGCGCTGCTCGACAAGCAGCGCAGCAACCTGGCGCTGGCGCGCTACAAGCTGATGGAGGCGGAACAAAGCCTGTCCTGAGAAGGGTTGCGGGGCTTCGATAACATCCGGGGATGAGCCAAGAAGTTCTCTTCGACTACCCCCTGCAAGACGCCGCCGGCGCCACCTGCACCGCGCACGCCTGGGCCAAGGTGCCCGAGCCGCTGACGCCGGCCGGCCGCGCCGACCACAAGG
>NZ_JBFUGN010000994.1:0-2216 GCF_056402895.1 Rhizobacter sp. P3_B12
GCGGCTCGGGCGTGCGCAGGCTCAGCACGAAGCGGCGGCCGCTTGCGGGCGGCAGGCCGCGCAGCCAGTCGGCGAGGCTGCGCACCGGCGCGATCAGCGGCACGCGGGTGCGCCCGCACTGCTCGCTGGCCGCGGCGGCGACTCCCTGCCAGTGCGCCTGCTTCTTGTCGGCGCGCTCGCCGCTCAGGCGCAGCACCGAGCGCTCGGTCATCAGGGGCTGGATCGCCGCGACGCCGAGCTCGGTCGCCTTCTCGACCAGCGCATCCATGCGCTCGTTGGCCGGCATGCCGAGCGCGAGCGTCACGTGGATCGCCAGTTCGCGGTCGATCGCCACGTGCGCCTGCGGCCGCACGCGCACCTCGCTGCGGCCCATCTGGACGACCTCGGCCTGCCACTCGCCGCCCTCGCCGTTGAACAGCGTCAGCGGATCGCCGGGCTGCAGGCGCAGCACCTGCACATGGCGCGCGGCACCGGGAGGAAGGCTGAGTTCGACGCCGGCCAGCATCGGCTCGGCCACATGGAAACGAGGAGGCATGGCCGAAGTGTGCCAGCCCTTCTGCCTCAGCCGTCCTGCTCGTCGAGACCGCGCCAGCGCCGTCGCCACGCCCGCCAGCGCGTCTTCAGCCGCCGCGCGCCGCGCCACGCGGCCGAGCGGCGCAGCGCGTCCATCACGCGCTGCTTCGTCACGCGCCACCACGTCAGCGCCCGCGCGAACCACGCGAAGCGCATCAGCTGCGACTCGGTCAGGATGAACAGCCGCCCGACGATCGCGGTGCCGAGCAGCTTGGCCACGACGATCACCGTGATGCCGAGCAGCGCATGGCCACGGTGGATGATCCACAGCGCGAGCAGCTTGATCGGGAACAGCGCAACCGCCGGCGCGAGGAACAGCAGCAGCGCGATGCGCGGCGGCGCGGCGCGCACCAGCGCCTCGAAGCGCGCGAGCGGCGGCCACTTGGCGAGCCGCGCGACGAAGGCCGTCAGCGGGCGCCAGCCCCACTCCTCGATGAACAGCACGAGCGCTGCCAGCACCAGCAGCACGCCGCGCAACAGCCGCCACGGCAGCCGCATCAACCTGCGCCACCAGGGGCGCGCCGGAGCTTGCGCCAGCTCAGCCGCCGTACAGAGCGCGACGCGCCTTGTGCGCCGCGGGCTCGCCCTTGCGCGAGCGGATCTGCTCGATCGTGCGGTCGGCCACGTCGCGCAGCTCCTCGATGGTGCTGGCCTTCTCGACCGCGAGCGTCAGCGTGAAGCCGCGCAGCCCGAGTTCGCTGGAGATCATCTGCGTCAGCGTGGACGTGAACTTCGCGTAGTCGAGCTCGCCGGGGTCGACCGGCGTGCCGACGCTGCTCGAAGCGGCCGCCGGCGCAGGGGCCGGCGCGGCAGCCGGCGGGCTGTTCAGGCGCGAACTGCCGCTGCCCGACACCTGCGCGATCAGGCCCAGGGTCTCGAGGGCCCGGAAGTCGTCGATCGTCACGCCGACCACGTTGGCCAGCAGCATCTCCTCGGACTTCGCACCGTCGATCAGCAGCAGCAGGTTGCGCTGCGCACGCTCCTTGACGAGCGCGCGCGTGGTCATCTCGATTCGTCCCGCGTCAGTTTTGGTCCAGATCACCAGAGCTCTCCCAGGGCGCGGCGCGGCCGGTCAGCCGCGGCCCGAATTTATCAGCATGGCGCCCTCGCCGGGGCACTCTTCCACTGCATCGTCAGGTCTTGTCTCTTAGCTCGTGCCTTTCAACTCTTGTCCCTCAACTCGCGCCGAAGGATCTTGCCCACCGGGCTCTTCGGCAGCTCGGTGCGGAACTCGACCACCTTCGGCCGCTTGTAGCCGGTCATGTTGGCCTCGCAGTACGCGCGCACCTCGGCCTCGGTCAGCGCCGGGTTCTTGCGCACGATCACCAGCTTCACCGCCTCGCCGGCCTTCGCGTCGGGCACGCCGATCGCGGCGCACTCGAGCACGCCCGGCATCTGCGTGACGACATCCTCGACCTCGTTCGGGTAGACGTTGAAGCCGCTGACCAGGATCATGTCCTTCTTGCGGTCGACGATCTTGAAGTAGCCGTTGCCGTCGACCGTGCCGATGTCGCCGGTGCGGAAGAAGCCGTCGGCCGTCATCACCTTCGCGGTCTCGTCGGGGCGCTGCCAGTAGCCGGCCATCACCTGCGGGCCGCGGATCGCGATCTCGCCCGGCGTGCCCAGCGGCACCTCGCGACCGT
>NZ_JBFUGN010000995.1:0-2212 GCF_056402895.1 Rhizobacter sp. P3_B12
GTCGGGCGCAGCGCCGGCTCGCCCTGCGGCGCGATCACGCTGGCCAGCGGCGAGGCCGAGGGGTCGGGTTGATCGGAAATGTCAGGCAGCGCGTTGGCCGGTGCCACGGCGGTGGCCGACGGCGGGTCGGCGAACACCACGTAGTTGCGCGACAGCCGTGTCGGACAGCCAACGTTCAGTGCGATGCCGACCACCGGTTCCTCGACCGGCACGGTGGTGGTGATGCGCAGCCGGCGTTCATTGCTGCCGGGCTGGCCCTCGATGCGCACGCGCACCGACAGCGAAGACAGCGCGTGGTCGCCGATCGACACATCGGCCTTGACGCACGAGGCTTCGATGCGCTCGTCGGGCTCGAGCCGCAACATCACGGCGAAGTTGAGCGGGTGGCCGAGGGTGGTGGCGCCGAGCGTGTTGCCGAACCCCATCGCAGTCGCTTGTCCCGTGGGCAGGAGGCCCAATGCGAGGCTGACTGCGAGCGAGTTCGGGAATCTCTGCATTCGAATGAGCAGTTGATTGATTTTTTGACTCTAGCATGAACCTTCCTGCGGCGATCTCCGCAATAACGGGCATGATCGCGCGCCATGCGCTTGGCGCTGTCTGACGAATGGTGTGGCCATGCCCTCTGAATTGCGTGCCGAACGACGCGACGGCACCCTGGTGCTGACGATCAGCGACCCCGCTTCCCGCAACACGCTGTCCGAGCAGGTCTTCACCGCCGGCATCGAATCGCTGGGCGTGGCCGAGTCCGACCCCGAGGTGCACTGCGTCGTGCTGCGCGGCGACGGCGAGCACTTCTGCGCCGGCGGCAACCTGCAGCGGCTGCTCGCGAGCCGCGAGGCCCCGCGCGACGTGCAGGCGGGGATGCTGGAGCGCTTCCACGAGTTCGTCGAGGTGCTGCGCGTGTTCCCGAAACCGGTGATCGCAGCGGTCGAGGGTGCGGCGGCGGGGGGCGGCTTCTCGCTGGCGCTGGCCTGCGACCTGATCGTCGCGGCCGAGAACGCGCGCTTCGTGATGTCGTACGGCCGCATCGGGCTGTCGCCGGACGGCGGCTCGAGCTGGCAACTGATGCAGCGCCTGCCGCGGGCCGTGGTGCTGCAGATGCTGTGGCTGGCCGAGCCGATGGGCGCGGCGCAGCTGCAGGCGCTGGGCCTTGTCAATTGGGTGACAGACAGCGGGCAGGCGCTGAACCAAGCTCTGGCGGTGGCCGAGCGCCTGTCCCGGCTGGCGCCGAACGCGGTGTCCAGCGTGAAGGAGCTGGTCAATGCGTGGCCCGGGCGCAGCCTCTCGCAGCAGATGGCAACGGAGCGGGATCACTTCCTTGAGAACTTCTTTCATCGCAACGGCGGCGAAGGCCTGCAGGCCTTCCTGGACAAGCGCGAGCCGCGCTTCGAGTAGAGCGAGGGCGGCATGAGCCGTTCAATCCCGAAGCGTCGACGCATCTATCTGATGCGGCATGGATCGGTCGACTACTTCCGTGAGGATGGCAGCGCGGTACCGCCCGACACCGTCCCGCTGAACGCCGTCGGCCGCGACCAGGCCGATGCGGCCGGCCGGCTGTTCGCGCAATGCGGYGTGCGCTTCGACAGCGTGCTGGTCAGCGGGCTGCCGCGCACCGTCGAGACGGCGGCGCGTGTGCTGGCCGCGGGCGCGCAACCGGAGTTGCACGTGCTGCACGAGCCGGCGCTCGAAGAGATCCGCCCCGGCCGCCTGGCCGACATCCCGAAGCACGAGCTCGAGGCCGCCTTCCTCGGCGCCTTCCGCACCGGCCCCGACGTGCAGTCGCAGCGCTTCCTCGGCGGCGAATCGGTCGGCGAGCTGCTCGATCGCGTGCTGCCGGCCTTCGACGCGCTGCTGGCGCGCAGCGACTGGCAATGCCTGCTGATGGTGATGCATGGCGGCGTGAACCGCGCGTTGCTGTCACGCGTGCTGGCCGGCGAACGGGCCTTCTTCGGCCGCCTCGAACAGGCGCCGGCCTGCATCAACGTGATCGACGTCGGCGCGAGCGACCAGATCGTGCGCGCGGTGAATCTCGCGCCCACGCAGTGGCTGCACGAGCGCGAGACGATGACGACGATGGAGAAGCTGCTGGCGCAGTTCCTGCGACAGACCTGATCTCGATTTCATCACCTGTTTTTCCGAACAGCTCCTTGGCACCAAGCCGCTTGTTCACTAGACTTGCCGCTGGTCGTCGGATCTCACGGATCTCCGCGCT
>NZ_JBFUGN010000996.1:0-2212 GCF_056402895.1 Rhizobacter sp. P3_B12
GCCGACAGCGGCGGCAGGCCGGGCGCCGGGGCCGGCGGCGGCGGAACCGGTGCGGGCGGCACGGGGGCAGGTGGCGTACCGCCGACCGGGGCCGGAGCAGGACTGCCGTCCCCACCGCCCCCACCGCAGGCCGCCACGGCCAGCAGCACGGCGGAACTCAGACCTTTCAAGACAAAGCGGCGGCTCGCCAGATCAGCGCGCAAGACATCGGACACGTGAAATCCCTCCTGTGGTTGTGGAGGGATTGTCTCCAGAACGAACGCCCGAGCCGACCCCCGTAAACCCAGGGAATCAGTAAGCGGCTGTGAAGCGCTTGCGGATGTGTTTCGGCGTCTCCATCTCGTCGACGATCGCGACGGCCAGGTCGGCCACCGAGAGGCCGGCCGGCTTGTCGCCGTCCATCAGCAGCTCGTCGGCGCCGATGCGGAACTTGCCGGTGCGCGGGCCGGGCGCGAGCAGCGCGGCGGGCGACAGGAAGGTCCACTCCAGCGCGGTCTCGGCGCGGATCTGGTTCAGCGCCTCGCGGGCGGCCAGCGCGCCCTGCTTGTACTCGGCGGGGAAGTGCGGCGTGTCGACCAGCTGCACGCCGGGCGCGACGAACAGGCTGCCGGCGCCGCCGACGATCAGCACGCGCTTGACGCCCGAGCGCTTGACGCCGTCGACGATGGCGCGCGTGCCTTGCAGGAACACGTCGTGGATGCGCGGCTCGCTCCAGCCGGGGTTGTACGAGTCGACCACGGCGTCATGGCCTTCGACGGCGGCGGCCACCTGGGCGGCGTCGAGCGCATCGGCCTTGACGACCGTCAGGCCGGGTTGCGCGGGCAGCTTGGCCGGCGTGCGGGCCAGCGCGGTCACCTGGTGGCCGCGCGACAGCAGTTCCTTCAGCACCTCGGAGCCGACGAAGCCGGTGGCGCCAATCAGGGCGATCTTCATGGGTGTTCTTTCAGGGAGTTGTCGATGGCGCGATGATCCGGGCTTCACAATGAGTGCGCCAGTCGCTCATTTCGAACAACATTCTTTAGCCAGGCTTCACGATCATGGATGACCTTCGCCGCATGGCCTTGTTTGCCGAGGTGGTGCGCCACGGCTCGATGAGCGGCGCCGCGCGGGCGCAGGGCATGAGCACCTCGGCGGTGAGCCAGCAGATGCGCGCGCTGGAGCAGGGCAGCGGCGTGACGCTGCTGCACCGCTCGACGCGCAAGCTGACGCTGACCGACGCGGGGGCGCGTTTTGCCGAGCATTGCCGGGCGATGGTGGATGCCGCCGAGCAGGCGCGGCGGCAGCTGACGCTGGCGCACGACGCGCCGGTGGGCGAGTTGCGGATCTCGGCGCCGGTGGGCTTTGCGCGCTACATCGCGCCGGCGCTGGCGCCGCTGCTGGCCGATCACCCGGGGCTGACGCTGCGGCTGCTGGTGGACGACGCGTTGATCGACCTGATCGATGCGCGCATCGACCTCGCGCTGCGTGCCGGGCGCATGCCCGATTCGACCTACGTCGCGCGAAGGCTGTGCAGTTTCGCGTGGATCCTGTGCGCGGCGCCGGCCTACCTGCACCGCCACGGCACGCCGCAGTCGCCGAGGGAGTTGCTGGCGCACCAGTGGATCGTGCTGTCACGCGATGGCACCGCGCTGGCCTTCGAGATGCGGCGCGGCGAGGGCGAGCACGAATCGCTGCGGCTGGAGGCGCGCATCACCAGCAACAACCAGCTGAGCCTGCAGCAGATGTGCCTGGCCGGGCTGGGGATCGCGCTGCTGACGCGGGCGGATGTGGATGACGACCTGCGCGCGGGGCGGCTGGTGCAGCTGATGCCGGAGTGGCAGGTGCCAGGGATCCCGGTGTGGGCGGTGACGCCGCAGCGGGATGGGCAGCCGGCGAAGGTGAGGCATGCGGTGGCGGCGTTGGAGGCTTACCTGGAAGCGGTTCCGGGTGCACTGCCTCGATAGTTCGAGGTCTGGGAACTGACGTATTGCTGGGTTCAAACCGTCCGACTTTTCGATCCGGTGGAACCGGCTCCGCGAGGGTGTGACTTACCGGACTGTCGGGGGAGAGGTAGATCGCAGTCGCGTTTGTCCTCACCTTGACGGAACTTCGGAATCCATGCAGTACCCATCAAATCCCGAGCGTGAATCCTGGCGCGGCCGTTTCATTGCGCTGGCTGACGAACTGGACGGCGCTTCAGGTCAGTCGGAAATCGAATCGAACTCCGCTGACG
>NZ_JBFUGN010000997.1:0-2207 GCF_056402895.1 Rhizobacter sp. P3_B12
CCGGCGCGCTGACGGTGCTGGCCACCGTGTCGGCGGCGGTGCTGCCGCCGCTCGCCGGCGCCCTGCTGGCTGCCCTGGCGCTGGCCTGCGGCTGGCGCGCCATCGCACCCTCCGGCCAGGCCACGCTGCCGCTGGCGGGGCTCGCGGTGCTGTCGCTGCCGGTCGTCTCGTCGCTGCAGTTCTACGCCGGCTTCCCGCTGCGGCTGGTGACGGCGCAGTGCAGCACCTGGCTGCTGCAACTGGCCGGCCGCGCGGCCGAGCGCAGCGGCACCGCGATGGTGGTGGACGGGCAGCTGGTGATCGTCGATGCGCCGTGCTCCGGCGTGCAGATGGTGTGGATGGCGTACTTCTGCGCCTGCGCGGTGGCGCTGCTGGGCGGATTGCGCGAGCGCAGCTTCGTGYGGCGGCTGCCGGCGGTGGGCGCGCTGGTGCTGTGCGGCAACGTGTTGCGCAACACCGTGCTGGTGGCGCTGGAGTCGCGCGGGCCGCTGGCCGAGGCCTGGCACCAGGGCATCGGGCTCGCGGTGCTGGCGATGGTCTGCGCCGCGGTGGTGCGCCTGATGAAGGGGGTGGATGATGCTGCGCCGCAATGATCCCGAGGGACTGCGACACAAGCTGGGCTTCGCGGTGTTGCTGCTGGCCTGTGCGTTGACGCCGATGCTCGGCAACTCGCGCGAACGCGCCGGCGGCGAGGCTGCGGCCTTCGAATGGCCCCGCGAATGGGACGGCCGCACGCTGCGCCCGCTGGCGCTGAGCGCCGTCGAGCAGCGCTTTGCCGCGCAGTTCCCGGGCCGCATCGCGCGGCTCACCGACGGCGAGCAGGTGCTGGTGATGCGCGAGGTGCGCACGCCGACCCGCATGCTGCACCCGGCCGCCGATTGCTACCGCGGGCTCGGCTACCGCATCGAGCAGGCGCGGCTGGAACGCGACGACGCGCAGCGGCTGTGGCGCTGCTTCGTCGCCGAGCGCAACGGCCAGCGCACCCGCGTCTGCGAGCGGATCGTCGGCGCCGATGGTGCCGCGTTCACCGATGCATCCAGCTGGTTCTGGGCCGCGCAGCTCGGGCAGAGCACCGGCCCGTGGCAGGCCGTCACGACGGCGAGGGCCTTGTGATGAGCTGGCGTGTGCGATGGGCGCTGTGGATCGGCGGCGTGTCGCTCGGCCTCGTGCTCGCGCTGGGGGTCGGCGCCTGGGCGATGCTGCGCCTGCTGCGGCCGGCCGATGGCGAATGGTCCGAGACGCTGCACGTCGGGCCGTGGCGGCGCGCGATCAGCATGCCGACGGTGATCCGGCTCGCGACCCACCCGATGACGCTGCGGCTGCTTGAGGGCCGCACGCTGCGCACGCCGTTCGGGCGCGTCGCGTTCGCGCCTGACGGCCCCGACGGCTGGCGGGCGGTCTGCGCGCCGTGCGCTCTGCGCGGCATCGGCCTGCCCGGCGATGCGGTGCGGCTGACGCGCCTCGAACTCACGCTGGCGCGCGACGCCGACATGAACCTGCAAGGCGACTTCGCGCTCGGCGAGCCCGCGCATGCGGTGCGCGGCCGCTGGCGCGCGGTGCTGACGCAGCAGCAACTCGAGGTGAATGCGCAGGGCGACGTGACGCCGATCGCCGATGCGTTCGCGCTGTTCGCATCATCGATCCCGGAGCTGCCGCGCGCGCAGGTCGACGGGCTGATGCGCTTCGACCTGCGGCTGCGCCTGCCCGAGCGCACGCTGCAGTTCCGCCCGCGGCTCGACGGCTTTCGCGTCGCGGGGCTGGGCACCGAGGCGCTGATGAACGCGGCGCCGAACTGCGAGGCCGACGCGGTCGTGCCGGCCGGCGGCTTCGGCACCTGGCTGCCGCGCGCGGTGATCGCCGCCGAGGACCAGCGTTTCCACGAGCACCCCGGCTACGACCTCGACGAGATCGCCCAAGCGCTGTCGTTCGAGCCGCAGCGCGGGGCCAGTACGCTGTCGCAGCAGCTCGCGCGGCTGGTCTACACCGGCGGTGCGCGCGGCCACACGCGCAAGCTGCGCGAGCTGCTGTATGCCGTCGAGCTGGACCGCACGCTCGGCAAGGCGCGCGTGCTGCACCTCTACCTGTCGCTGGTGCCCTGGGGCAACGGGCGCTGCGGCGCGCAGGCCGCCGCCGCGCAGCTGCTGCACAAGCGGGTCGACAAGCTGACGCCGGCCGAGGCGGCCTGGCTCGCGAGCCTGCTGCACAAC
>NZ_JBFUGN010000998.1:0-2202 GCF_056402895.1 Rhizobacter sp. P3_B12
GGCGTGACCGGGCTGATCAAGCTGGTGCTGTCGCTGCAGCGGCGGCAGATCCCGGCGCACCTGCATTTCAAGACGCCGAGCCCGCACATCGCGTGGGGCGACCAGCCGCTGAAGGTGCCGACCGCGCTGATGGCCTGGGAGGCGATCGGCGGGCGGCGCATCGCGGGGGTGAGTTCGTTCGGGTTCAGCGGGACGAATGCGCATGTGGTGGTGGAGGAAGCTCCCGCCTTTCCCGTTCGCCCTGAGCCTGTCGAAGGGTTGCCCGCACAGCACCTCTTCATCCTTTCGGCCCGCGACGAAGCCGCGCTCGCCGACACCGCCCGCCGCTTCGCCACGTCGCTCGCCGGCCGCCYCGACAGCGAGCTGCCGGACCTCTGCTTCACGGCGGCCGTGAGCCGCGCCAGCTTCGCGCAGCGCGCCACCGTGCTCGCGCGCTCCGTGTCAGAGCTCTGCGAACGCCTTCTTGCACTCGCCGAGGGCCGCGAGGCCGAGGGCGTGCGCACCGAGCGCCTCACCCGCCGCGATCCGGCGCGCATCGCCTTCCTGTTCACCGGCCAGGGCGCGCAGTACGCCGGCATGGCGCATTCGCTGTACGCGCAGCAACCGGTGTTCCGCGCCGCGCTCGACGCCTGCGCGCAGGCCCTGGACGGCGTGCTGCCGCAGCCGCTGCTCGATGTGATCTTCGCCGCACAAGGCAGCGCGATCGACGAGACCCGCTACACGCAGCCGGCGCTGTTCAGCCTCGAGTACGCGCTCGCGAAGCTGTGGGCCGCCTGGGGCATCGCGCCCGATCTGGTGATGGGCCATTCGGTCGGCGAATACGCCGCCGCCTGCCTGGCCGGCGTGATGACGCTGCCRCAGGCGCTCGCGCTGATCGCAGAGCGCGGCCGGCTGATGCAGTCGCTGCCGGCCGGCGGCGCGATGGCGGCGATCTTCGCGGCCGAAGCCGAAGTGGCCGATGAGGTCGCGCCGTTCGCCGCGCAGCTGTCGATCGCGGCCGTCAACGCGCCGGCGCAGACGGTGATCTCCGGCGCCGCAGCCGCGGTCGATGCCGCCTGCGAGCGCTTCACCGCGCGTGGCGTGCGCTGCCAGAAGCTGCCGGTCTCGCACGCCTTCCATTCGCCGCTGGTCGATCCGGTGCTCGATGCGTTCGAGCAGGCGGCAGCCGCGACGACGATGGCCCGCCCGCAGCTGCGCCTGGTCTCGAACCTGACCGGCCAGCTCGCCGACGGGAATGCGATCACGCAGCCGGCGTACTGGCGCCGCCATGTGCGCGAGGCGGTTCGCTTCGCCGACGGCGTGCGCACGCTGGCGGCGCTGAAGCCGGACCTCTGCATCGAGATCGGCCCGCACCCGACGCTGCTGAACTTCGCCGAAGACATCCCGGTGCGCGTGCCGACGCTGCGCAAGGGCCGCGCCGACGCCGACCAGCTCGCCGAATCGCTGGCCGCGCTGTACCTGGCCGGCGCCCCGATCGACTGGCGCGCCGTCTGGTCGGYCCATGGTGCGCGGCTGGCCGACCTGCCGTCGACCCCGTTCCGCCGCGAGCGCTGCTGGTTCCAGGCGCGCCCGCCGGTGGCCGCGCGCAGCGGCACGCCGACCGGCCACCCGCTGCTCGGCACGCGGCTGCGCTCGCCGCTGCGCGATCTCGTGCAGTTCGAAACCACGCTGCGCGGCGACGACCTGCCCTACCTGGCCGACCACCAGGTGCAGGGCCGCGTGATCCTGCCTGCCACCGGCTTCCTCGAGATGGCGCTGGCCGCGAGCCGCGTGGTGCAGGGCGCGGCGCGTGCGGYGACCGATGTCGTGATCTCCGAGCCGCTGGTGTTCGCGCCCGGCGAAGCGCGCACGCTGCAGCTGCTGCTGCGCCGCAGTGCCGACACCCAGGCCGACACCTTCGAGATCCTGTCGCTCGGCGATGGCGAACCCGATGACGCCTGGCACACGCATGTGCAGGGCAGCTATGCCGATGCCGATGCCGCCCCTTCGCATGAACCGGCCGGCGCGATCGGCGCCCGCTGCACCGAATCGATCGACGCCGGCGGCCACTACGCGAACCTCGCCGCGCGCCAGCTCGCGTTCGGCCCCGCGCTGCAGGGCGTGCAGCGCATTGCCCGGCGCGACGGCGAGGCGCTCGGCGAGATCGCGCTGCCGCCCGCTGCCGGCCGCGCCGACTACGTGATGCACCCGGCGCTGCTCGAT
>NZ_JBFUGN010000999.1:0-2201 GCF_056402895.1 Rhizobacter sp. P3_B12
GCCTGCAGCAGCTCCGCACGCTGGTCACGCCGCGATTCGAGCGTGCCCAGCCCCAGCAGCTGCTTCAACGCCGGCAGGTGCAGCCAGGTGATAGCCTGCCGCAGCCAGCCGTTCCTGCCCTGGCGATCCGTGACGCTGATCCAGCCGTGGTTCAGCAGCAGCGTCGCGAGGTCTTCCACCTCCTCGATCGACGCGCGCGACTCCTCCGACCGCAGCAGCGGCAGCCACTGCCGCGTCAGGCTGTCCGCACGCGCCCAGCGCGTCAGCATCTCGCGCTGCGGCAGGCCCAGCAGCGGCAGCGCAGCCGGCGGCGCCGAGGCCTCGACGCGCCGCTCCCTGAGCTTCGCGGCCGGGTAGCGCGTGACCACCTCGCCCGTCATGGCATCGGCGACACCGGTTGCCGCCGCTGCAGCACGCCGATCGGCGGGGCCCAGCGCGCGCCCTTCTGCTTCTTCGAGGTCACCAGCGTGATGTCGGCCGGCTCGAACACCTCCACGTTGTGCGTGATCGGCGTGGTCAGCACGTACTGCGCACGCGTTGATTTCAGGAAGTGCCCCACCAGCTGGATGTTGCGCACGTCCAGGTGGGCGAACGGCTCGTCGATGAAGACGAAGCCGCCGGTCGTCTCGTCGTCCTTCATCAAGCCCACCAGCAGGATCAGCGACTTGATCACCTGCTGGCCGCCCGAGGCCTCGCCGTCGTTCAGCCCGATGCTGCCCTTGCCGTCGAAGTTGAAGTGCACCTTCAGCTCGGCCTGCTTCAGCACGGTGTCGTCGTTGTCGAGGTGCGGCAGGTCGGCGTTCACCTCCACGCCGGCCAGCTGGCCGAGCTCGGTGATGTTCTTGCGGTAGCGCCGCACCGTGGCGCGCAGCACGTCGATGTAGCGTGCGCGGGCGTTGTCGACCGCCACGCGCGCCGCCTCGTTGCTGGCCTTGCGATCGCCGAGCTGGCCTTCCTGCTGTCGCACGGCGGCCGTCATCAGCGTCAGCTTCTCCTCGACGCTGGCATCGGTCTCCCAATGGCCCTGCGCCAGCTCGGCCTCGATGGCCTCGTTGCGCAGCTTCGCCTGCGTCGCATTGCCGTAGCGCTGGCGCAGTGCGTCGACTTGCACCGGCGCGATCCAGCGTGCGGGGAAGCGCGCCCTGTCCTTCTGCGAGTTGGCGATGCGGCTGCGCAGCCCGTCGTGGCGCTCGGTCCAGTCGTGTTGCTGCTGCGCGCTGCGCGACTCGCTGTCCTGCAGGCGGCGCTGCGCCTGTTCGTAGTCGTACTGGCTGGTGCGTTGCGCGGCCACCGCGGCAGTGAACTGCCGGTCCAGCTCCTGCCAGCGCTGACCGGTCGCGATCCGTACACGCGTCAGCTCGGGCAATGCGCTGCGCGCCTGCGCGAACTCCTCGCTGCGGCGCGCGAGCTCCTCCACGGCCTTGTGACCCTGGGCCGCCTGCTGCGCATCGCTCAACTGCCGCTGCACCGCGTGCTGCTCCTGCGCCACCTGGGTGAGCTGGTCATCCAACTGCGACAGCCTTCGATCAATCGACTGCCGGCGCGAGGCCAGCGCCGCCGCGCCGAACTGGTGATCGCCGGGGTCGACCCACACGCTCCGGCCGCCGCGGCCATCGCGGTGGTAGGCGAGTGGCGTGATCCATTCGCCGCCCTGCCGTGCACCCTGGGCCGTGCTGTCCACGCGCTGGATGTGCGCCAGCTGGCGCAACAGCCAGCCGGGCGCCGCTGCGCTGAACTTCAGCACCTCCAGCAGGCTTCCTGCCGGCGGCTTGACCGGCGCCGCTTCGGCGTCGGCCACCACGTAGTGGCGATAGCGCTCGCGTTCAGCCAGCGCCATCGCCTGCGCTTCGTCGGCGGCGCGCTGCAGCACCACCACCCACCGCGCGCCACGCAGCGCGCCTTCAGCGGCGGCACGCCACGCGTCGTCGGTGATCTCGATCACGTCAACCAGCAGGTGGTGGGCGATTCCGGCGTCGTTCAAGGTCTTGCGGAAGCGCACCACGTCGGGCGGGCCCTTCCCTCCGTGGTGCCCCTGCAGCTCCGACAAGGCGCGCGCGGCGTCGGCCCGCTGGTCGCTCAATCGCTGCCAGTCGGCACCGAGCGCCTGTTTCTTCGCTTCCAGTTGCTGGACCCGCTCGCGCAACTGGCCCGCATCGCCTTCGATGGAGGCCAGCGCGTCGAGCTCCTTCGCATGCTTGACC
>NZ_JBFUGN010001000.1:0-2201 GCF_056402895.1 Rhizobacter sp. P3_B12
CTACATATACCCTATTGTTATCTTGGGCAAGAATAACCCCATCTCGCTCAATATTTTCCGATCCTTTTCTATTGGTGTAGTGGCGAACTCGAACCACATCGTTGCCTAAAGCGATCCCTGCCCCAGCCTCCTCGCCCGCAACCTTCCCCGACGCCAGCATTCTTGCACCGGACATCACCAACCTCAGGCCGCTAGACTGCACCGGGATCACCCGGGAGTCGGCATCCGCCAAATCGGCCAATGCCCCACCCATGGAATAGGGCACCTCCCCTCGCGCCTCCGCTCTCCGCACCTTCTCGCGATTGGCTGCTGAATTGCCGTATCCAATCTTCGCCAGATCGTCATCGGACGACAGGCTGTAGTCGACTGGCGTCAAGAAACTCCGGACGCCAGCAACGATCTTGGCGACCTGGTTCGTCAGTGACGAGCCATTGGACCCCGAAGGTGTCGCACCGCCTCCAGACGTCTTCTGCTCCGTCGTCTTGACCGTCGATTCCGGCGTTGCTGAAACACTCCCCGACGGATTCACAGTGACGCCATCACAGCTCGGATGGCAGATGGTCTGCAGGTACGGGGTCTTGCTCTCCTTCAGATCCGACCACCCGCTCGGGTCCGTSCKCGCCAGCGGATCGTTGCGCACRTAGCTGTAGCGGTTGTAGGCCTGCAGGTCCGACGGATCGCTGACGAGCTGGTCCACCGACAGGAAGCGACCGATGGTGGCGTCGTACAGCCGGCCATTCATGTGCGTCAGCCCGATGTCATCGAGCTGCTCGTGGCCGGTGAARCCGCGGTCCGTGCCRCTGTTGAYKGCGGGGCTCCAGTCGATCACCAGCGTGCCCGCGGTGTCGTAGTTGCCGTTCGCGAAGCGCCGCTTGCCGAACGGGTCGTACGCGTCGCGGGCCGTCACGTCGCCGTTGTGGTCCGTCGTCGCTGCGATGCTGCCCAGGTGGTCCTTGTGCCAGTACTCCAGCTTCACKGCGCTCAGGCTCGACTGCACGGGCGGTGCGGTCTGCGAAGCRCCGAGTGCMGGCAGCGCTCCGGTGGTGACCAGCACGCCGAGGCTCTGGCCGCCTGCGCTCAGGTAGTGGCGGTTGCTTGTGACCGCCGGGTTCGCGGTACTCGGGCTCGTCGGCGCATTGACCTCGCTCTCGAAGGCCAGSCCTCCGGTGTTGTCCGGATGCAGGTACCACGTGGTSCGSGTWCCGGCGTTCGTGCCRCTCGGAATCGTYCGCACCTCGCGRATGCGCGCRTGGTCCTCGTCGTAGTTCCACACGTAGCTCGGGCCRCCTGMMGGCCCTTGCACGCCKGCTTGGCTGTCCGGYAGGTTGAAGCCGGTGTAGGTGATGCCGCGGTACTTGCCCGCTGTCGCACTCGCGATGTTCCCGTTCGCGTCGAAGCCGTAGGTGTTGGCGGCTGCGCCTTCGATCGATTGAACGGCATGAGGTCGAACGGAATTGGCCCCCTGCGCGCCATAGCTGTACGCCCCCACATCGCTCTTGTAGAGGATGCTGCCCAGCGCGTTGTATTGCAGGCTGACAGTCCGGACCAGCCCACTGATCGCAGGAGCGGCCACCGTGTAGCGCTGCAGCCGGCCGAGCGCGTCGTGCTCGAAGTTCTCCGTCACCGCGCCGGTAGCGCCATCCCCATTCGAATCGTTGCGGTTCGTCAACCGGCCCAGGCTGTCCCACACATAGCCGTGGTTCAGCACGTCGGTGGCGTTGCCCTTGCCCGTCGTCAGGCTGCTCGCGCGGCCCGTCGCGGCTTCATAGCCCGACTTGCTCACCACCGCATTGCTGTAGCGCTGCTGCTCAAGGTGATCCCATGCGTTGTAGGCCTGTGCCTGCCACAGCACCGTGCCCGCCGGCAGCGCGATGCTCGCACCCGGCGTACCGCCCGGCGTGGCGGGCAGCGGGTTCACCGTCACCGCCGTCGCGAGCGACACGCTGCCGAGGAATCCCTTCGGCGTGTACCCATAGTTCACCGTCAGCCCGGTCGGCCACGTCTGCGTCGCCTGCCGGCCGTTCGCGTCGTAGCTCAGCGCGCTCGCAAAACTCGGCCCGTTCGCCACGGTCGTGCGGTTACTGACCAGCCGGCCCAGGCTGTCGTACACCCACTGCTGGCTCATGTCGGTGCTGGCGCTCGTCGCGCACAGCTTGCCGATGCCCATCGCGCAGTTGTCGTAGGTCCAGGTGCTGCTGTAC
>NZ_JBFUGN010001001.1:0-2200 GCF_056402895.1 Rhizobacter sp. P3_B12
CTCCTGCGGCACGACGGTGTCGAGGCCGGGCGGCATCACCGCGCCGGTCATGATGCGCACGCACTGGCCCGCGCCGATCGCCCGGCCGACCACCTGGCCTGCGAGCTCGGTGGCGGCCACCGTCAGCACGGTGGCCTCGCCGGCGCGCAGCTCGCTGCCGCGCAACGCATAGCCGTCCATCGCAGCGTTGTCCTGCGGCGGCACGTCGATCGTCGACGGGATGTCCTGCGCCAGCACGCGGCCGAGGCTCGCGCGCAGCGACAGGTGCTCCACCGCCTGCACGCGCGGCAGCATGCGCGCGATGAAGGCGCGGGCCACGTCCACCGGCAGGTCGTCGGCGTCGTAGCCGTGCAGGCCGAGGGCCAGGTCGTTCAAGGTGTTCATCACAGCGCGAGCGACATCAGGTCCTTGTCATGGTAGATGCCGTCGAGCTTGATCGCGTGCTTCAGCGTGCCGTAGCGCACGAAGCCGGCGCCTTCGTACAGCCGCACCGCGCGCCGGTTGGTCGACGTGACCGACAGCGTCAGCAGCTCGATGCCGTCGGCCGCGCGCGCCTGCTCGATGCCGGCGGCCAGCAGCGCGCGCCCGACGCCGCGGCCCGCCGCTTGCGCCTGCACCATCATCCCGACGATGTGGCCGATGTGCCGCACCTTGGCGCGGTTCTCGCGCTCGCAGGTGAGGGCGCCCAGCAGCTCGCCGTCGTCCCAGGCGCCGAGCGTGAACTGCCCGCCGCCCGGCTGGCCCAGCCCGAGGCGCGGCAGGTAGACCTCGGCCGGCTTGCGCGATTCGGTGT
Organism: Rhizobacter sp. P3_B12; assembly: GCF_056402895.1. Lineage (NCBI taxonomy): Bacteria > Pseudomonadati > Pseudomonadota > Betaproteobacteria > Burkholderiales > Sphaerotilaceae > Rhizobacter > Rhizobacter sp. P3_B12. The sequence goes on from NZ_JBFUGN010001001.1 coordinate 794, forward strand.
GCGCGTCGGACGTGAAGGCGTCTGGGAAGGCATGCAGCATCGCGTCGCGCAGCGCCTTGTAGGCCGGCAGGTCGACGACGTCGAGCGTGCGGATCACCAGCAGCTCAGGGGCCGCGCGCCGCGCGGAGTCGCTCGAGATCATCGAGGCTCATCCACCGATGTAGTGCATCTCGACGCGGCGCTCGGCCGGCGCGGATGACGGGTCGGTGCCGGCCTCGCTGCGCAGTTCGGAATAGCGGTCGGCGCGCCGGTTCCAGACGCCGCCGATCGCCGCGGCGATCTCGGCATCGCTGCGGCCCTCGCGCAGCMGCGCGCGCAGGTCGTGGCCGCGGTGCGCGAACAGGCACAGATAGAGCTTGCCCTCGGTCGACAGCCGCGCGCGGTTGCAGTCGTGGCAGAAGGCCTGTGTGACGCTCGAGATCACGCCGATCTCGCCGGCGCCGTCGGCATAGCGCCAGCGCTGCGCGGTCTCGCCGGGCTGCTGCGCGCCGAGCGGCTGCAGCGGGAACTCGGCGGCGATGCGCGCGACGACCTCGGCCGACGGCAGCACCTCGTCCATGCGCCAGCCGTTGGTGGCGCCGACGTCCATGTACTCGATGAAGCGCAGTACCGTGCCGCTGTGGCGGAAGTGCCGCGCCATCGCGACGATCTGGTCGTCGTTGGTGCCGCGCTTGACCACCATGTTGATCTTGATCGGGCCGAGCCCGACGCGCTGCGCCGCCTCGATGCCGGCCAGCACGTCGGCGACCGGGAAATCGGCGTCGTTCATGCGGCGGAACACAGCATCGTCGAGCGCGTCGAGGCTGACGGTGATGCGCTGCAGCCCGGCGTCCTTCAGCGCCTGCGCCTTGCGCGCCAGCACCGAGCCGTTGGTCGTCAGCGTGAGATCCAGCGGCAGCCCGTCGCCCGCGGTGCGCAGCGCGGCCAGCATCTCCACCAGCCGCTCCAGGTTCTTGCGCAGCAGCGGCTCGCCGCCGGTCAGGCGGATCTTGCGCACGCCGTGCGCGACGAACTGGCGGGCCAGGCGCGCGATCTCCTCGAAGCTCAGCAGCGAGCTGTGCGGCAGGAACTCGTAGTGCTTGTCGAAGACTTCCTTCGGCATGCAGTAGCTGCAGCGGAAGTTGCAGCGGTCGGTCACCGAGATGCGCAGGTCGCGCAGCGGGCGGCCCAGCGTGTCGGCGAGCAGGCCGGTGGGAGCCGTCGATCGCGCAGGCACCAGCGGCACACTGGATGCGTAGCGGTGGTCTGCCAGCGGGATCACTTTGTCGGCCATGGGCGGATTGTGCCCGGCCGAGATGCGTCGGATGGGCGTGGGGCGATTAGGCCTTGACGGCCTTCACTGCCTTTGCCGCAGGTTTGCGGCGGGTCTTGTGGATGACCTTGCGGCTGGCCGGCGGGCTGCTCGGC
>NZ_JBFUGN010001002.1:0-2198 GCF_056402895.1 Rhizobacter sp. P3_B12
ACCAGGCCCTGGTCGAGCGGCTGCAGCCGCTCTTCACCAGCGTCGGCGCGATCCTCGGCGCGGTCCGCAACGACCGCGAGCGGCGCGAGGCCGAGAACGCGTTGCGCGCGAGCGAGACCCAGCTGCGCGCGGTGCTCGAGATGGCCGGCTCCGGCATCGTGCAGATCGGGCTCGACGGCTTCCCGCTGTTCCTGAACCAGCAGCTGTGCGACATGCTCGGGCGCAGCCGCGCCGAGCTGCTCGCGCTCAGCACCGAAGACGTGACCCACCCCGACGACCTGGCGGGCGAGCGGCGCCGGCGGCGCCAGCTGCTGGCCGGCGAGATCCCGCGCTACCGTGCCGACAAGCGCTACCTGCATGCCGACGGCCGCATCGTCTGGGCCACCATCAACGTCACGCTGGTGCGCAAGCCCGACGGCCATCCCGACTACCTGATCGCGGTGGTGCAGGACATCACCGAGCGCAAGCAGGCCGAGTCCGAGCTGCGCGCGAGCCGCCAGCGCTTCGTCGACCTGCTGAACTCCGTCGACGGCATCTTCTGGGAGGGCGACCCACGCACCGAGAACTTCACCTTCGTCAGCGACAAGGCCAAGCAGCTGCTCGGCTACCCGCAGGCCGACTGGATGCAGCCGCGCTTCTGGATCCTGCACGTGCACCCCGACGACCGCGACCGCGCGCTGCGCGAGGTCGCCGATTCGCAGCTCACCGGCTCGGTCAGCGCGATCGAGTACCGCTTCTACGCGGCCGACCGCAGCGTGCGCTGGATGAGCAGCTGGGTCACGGTGTTCCGCCCCGAGGGCGGCCACCGGCTGCTGCGCGGGCTGATGATCGACATCACCGAGCGCAAGCGCGTCGAGGAGGCGGTGCTCGCGGCCGAATCGGCGCAGCGTGCGAACGCCGCGAAGACCGAGTTCCTGTCGCGCATGAGCCACGAGCTGCGCACGCCGCTGAACGCGGTGCTCGGCTTCGCGCAGCTGCTGGAGCTCGACAGCCAGCAGCCGCTGAACGCGGCGCAGCAGATGCGGGTGCAGCACATCACGCAGGCCGGCACCCACCTGCTCGCGATGATCAACGACGTGCTCGACCTGTCGCGCATCGAGAGCGGCGGCGTCGCGCTGGTGTCGGGCAGCGTCGCGCTGCGGCGCGTCGTCGACGAGGCGCTCGCGATGGTCGCGCCGGCCGCGGCCGAGGCCGGCGTGCAGCTGCTGATCGAGCGCGCATCGCCGCAGGCGGCCGATCCGCGCACCTGCGTGCAGGCCGACCACCTGCGGCTGCGCCAGGTGCTGGTGAACCTGCTGAGCAATGCGATCAAGTACAACCGCCGCGGCGGCCAGGTGCTGCTGAGCTGGCCGGTCGACGAGGGCGTGGGGCTGGTGCACCTGCGGGTGCGCGACACCGGCGAGGGGCTGGTGCCGGCGCAGATCGCGCACCTGTTCGAGCCGTTCAACCGGCTCGGCGCCGAGCGCAGCGGCGTCGAGGGCACCGGCATCGGCCTGGTGATCACGCAGCGCCTGGTGCAGCTGATGAACGGCCGGCTGTCGGTCGAGAGCGAGCCGGGCGTCGGCAGCGTCTTCACCGCGAGCCTGCCGTGGGTGCCGGCGGCGGCGTCGGACCCGGGCTTCGCGCCCACCGAGGTGTCCGTCGACATTCCGGCGGTGCCGTGGACGGTGCTGTACGCCGAGGACAACCCGATGAACGTCGAGCTGGTGCGCCAGGTGATGAAGATGCGGCCCGACTGGCGGCTGCTGGTGGCGGCCAACGGGCGCCAGGCGGTCGAGATGGCGCTGCAGCAGCGCCCCGACCTGCTGCTGCTCGACATGCACCTGGGCGACATGAGCGGCGTCGAGGTGTCGCGCGCGCTGGAGGCGGCGCTCGGCTGCCCGCGCATCGCGCTGTCGGCGGATGCGACGCCGGAGCAGTCCAAGGCGGCGCGCGCGGCGGGCTTCGCGGCCTACCTGACCAAGCCGGTGAATGTGGCGCAGCTGCTGCGGTGTCTGGATGAGCAACGGGGGGCGTAGCAAAGGCGCGGGTGGGGAGGCTGGGGCTCGCCGGTCGGTGCGGTCGTCGCCCCTGGCGGGGCGACGACTGCCCTCCGCTGACTGGTTTCGCGGCCCGTCGCCGAAACTCCCTCCACTCACTTCGGTCGTTGTGGTCAAACAGTCGGCGACAGTCAGTGCACGAAGCGTGCTGCGCACGCG
>NZ_JBFUGN010001003.1:0-2197 GCF_056402895.1 Rhizobacter sp. P3_B12
CGAGCACTGCAACCCGCGGGCGCCGCGGCTCGCGTCGATCGAGCCGGGGGCCGATGGCTGGTTCGACGCCTCGCTGGCGCCGGTGGCCACGCGCCGCGCGCTGGCGCTGCCCGATGCGCAGGCGGTGCGCGCCTACCTGGCCGAGACGCTGGAGACCACGCTCGAGCTGCTGGAGCATGCGCACGAGGGCGATGCGGCGCTGTATTTCTTCCGTCTCGCGCTGTTCCATGAAGACGCGCATGCCGAGGGCCTGGCGGTGCTGTCGCAGCAGCTCGGCTTCGATGCCGGGCTGTGGCCCGCGCTGTCGACGCTGCCGGCGCGGCCAGCGCTGCTGTTCCCGGCGACGCGCTCGCGCATCGGCAGCGAATCGGGCGAGGGCTTCGCGTACGACAACGAGCAGCCGGCACACGACGTGACGCTGCCCGAGTTCGAGATCGACGCGCAGGCGGTGAGCTGGGCGCAGTACGGCGAGTTCGTCGAGGATGGCGGCTATGACGAAGCGCGCTGGTGGACGCCCGAGGGTTGGGCCTGGGTGCAGGCGGGCGGGCGGCGCAGCCCGCTGTATGTCGACCAGCTGCGCCAGGGCGTGCTGCAGCAGCGCTTCGGCCGGCTGGCGCGCGTGCCGCTCGGGCAGGCTGCGCTGCACCTGAGCTGGTACGAGGCCGACGCCTGGTGCCGCTGGGCCGGCCGGCGGCTGCCGACCGAGGTGGAGTGGGAGCATGCGGCGCGCGCCGGCGAATCGCGCGGCTTCCGCTGGGGCCAGGTGTGGGAATGGACGGCCGGCCGCTTCCGGCCCTACGACCATTTCGAGCCGGGGCCGGACCTCGGGCATTCGATGCCCGGCTTCGACGACCGCCACCGCGTGCTGCGCGGCGCGTCGTTCGCGACGCGCGAGCGGCTGCGGCATGCGTGCTATCGCAATTTCGAGTTGCCGGATTGCGATGTGCAGTTCACGGGGTTTCGGAGCTGCGCTGCCTAGCCCGGATGCCAATCCGGAATTCGTGGCCGTGGAACCCGGATTGGCATCCGGGCTACAAGTTCGCGAAGAACCCCAGCGACGGCGCGAAGAAATACTCCCCACCCTTCAACGTCACGAACCCGGACATCCGCTGCGACAGCGTCGGCGCCTGCGCATCCCCCCAGCCCGCATGGTGGCGGTGCTTCACCGCGCCGCCCTGGCCGGCCAGCGGGTCGATGCCGGTGTGGCCGAGCACGAAGCCCTCGTCGTTGGCCCAGTTCGCCTGCGAGAACTCGAACTGCTCGACGATGCTCGCCTGGCAGGCCATGAACAGCAGCCCGACGCCGTGCGAGGGCGCATCGCCGAAGCGCCCCTGCGCATCCTGCCGCCGCTCGCCGTACGGCATGCTGCGCCGCGCCATCAGCCGCGCACGCTCGGCCGCCGGCGCGATGCCGAATTCGCGCACCGTGTCGCCGCGCGGGTTCGTCTTGCGGATGTGGGCATGGAACGGGCACCGGAGCCCCTGCGGGTCGGCGGCGTAATCGAAATCGTTGGCCACCGGTTCCGCCAACCCGGCGTGGCCCTGCATCGCGAGCGGCGTGCCGTCGGCGAAACGGCCCACCAGCATCGCGCCGGCCAGCGCCACGTCGGCGGCCGCGCCGAGCTTGCGCAGCCCGCGTGCCAGCGCCGCCTCGRCCTGCTGGAAGGCCTGCACGTTCTGCTCGAGCTTGCGGTAGACGACGTACGAGCCGTGCGCCGCCGGATCATCGACCGCCGCGTCGCGCACCAGCACCTGCGACAGCGCGAAGCGCGGCGACCACCGCTCGCTGCCCCCGCCACGCAGTGCGTCGCGGGCGATGTCCTCCTCGATCATCAAGGGCTGGCTGCGCCCCGACACGAAACCGAAATGCTCGATGCCTTCGCCGCGGCCATTGCGCCAGCTGCGGGCGTGCTCGATGCCGAGCAGCTCGACACCCTCGCGGGGCGCCGCCGTCCAGTCGGCGAGCGCCGCCTCCACCTGCGGCGCATCGCCTGCCAGCTGCACCAGCGCGTGCACCTCGTCGCGCCAGGCCGGCTCCCAGCCGGCCTGGTCGGGGTCGCGCAGCATCGGCTGCCGGTCCTTCAGGCCTTCGATGAACGCCGGGTCCGACGGCCAGCGCCCGCGCGGCACCTGCAGTGCCCGGTAGCCGCTGGCCGACAGCAGGCACGACACGAACAGCGGCGTCTGCAGCGGCGTGC
>NZ_JBFUGN010001004.1:0-2196 GCF_056402895.1 Rhizobacter sp. P3_B12
TCAACCTGTCGGGCGAGCCGGCGGGCTACCGGATCGACCGCGATGCGGTGGCGATGGCGGAGCGGTCGATCGGGGCCCGGCTGGAAGGGGGAGAGGTGCGGTTGGAGCGGTGCGGGATGTTGTTTGCGCGGGTGGGTGGCGGAGGGTGAGGCTCAGACGGCCTCAGGGAAGCGCCTGAAGGCCATCGGCGATATCTCTGCGCTCGTGCAAGACACGCACGAGTTCAATGCAATCACCACCGTCGAAATACGCGAGCAGGTACGGAAATTTCTTGAGTCGCCAGGTTCGCAGGCCGGACATCTGGAGTTCGACGGCATACCGAGGCGAACCAGTGGCCGACTGGGCAGCCACATGACGAAGCCCGATGTCGACCGCCTCCACGAAGCGATTTGCGAGATCGTCCCCGCCTTCAGTCAAGTAGTAGCCCACCGCATCATGGAAGTCGCGCTCCGCCTGTTCACGCCACAACAGCGGGCGAAGCGTCACCGCGACGCCGCCTTGCGAATCCGCTGGCGCTGCGCCTCGATGATGCTTTCGTGGCTGCGCTCACTGATCGGCGATGCGAGGCCTTCCATCACCAACGCCTTGAGCGCCATCCGGTCTTGATCCTTGCGGATCAGGTCGCGCACGTATTCGCTGCTGGTGCCGTAGCCGCGGGCGGCCACCTGTTCGTCGACATAGTCCTTCAAGGCGTCCGGAAGCGAGATGTTCATCGTGCTCATCCGCGGAATGGTAGTCACGTTGGCAAAATTTGGCAAAGTCATGGTCGAGGAAATGGCTGGGTAGATCCGGCGCAGTCTGAAATTCGACCCCGTCAGCGTCAACCAGTCCATATGAACGCTTGACTCGGCACGCTCGCAGCGGCGAGGGACATTCCCAGGCCCGCCCCCGGCAGCGCTTTCGTATAGTCCCCCGATGCCCACCCCCCACCGCATCCTGGTCCTCGACGACGAGCCCGACGTGCTCGACTGGATCGGCGCGGTGCTCACCGATGGCGGCCTGCAGGCCACCGCCGTGCAGACCGGCACCGAGATGCAGCGCGCGCTGCGCGAGCGCCCGCATTCGCTGGTGATGCTCGACCTGAAGCTGCGCGGCGAGGACGGCCTCGCGATCGCGCGCGAGCTGCGCCGCAGCTCCACCGTGCCGATCATCATGATGAGCGGCAAGGGCGACGAGGCCGACCGGGTGCTCGGGCTGGAGCTCGCTGCCGACGACTTCCTCGTCAAGCCGATCTCCGGGCGCGAACTGCTGGCCCGCGTGCGCGCCAGCCTGCGCCGCTCGACCGAACTGTCGCAGCCGGCCGCCCGCCCCGACGACCCGGTGCACGAGCGCTACCGCTTCGGCGACTGGGTGCTCGACCGCACCGCCCGCACGCTGGCGCGCAGCAGCGGCGAGCCTTGCGAGGTGACGCGCGGCGAGTTYGCGCTGCTCGCCGCGATGGTCACGCAGGCCGGCCGCGTGTGGGCGCGCGACGAGCTGCTGTCGCAGTTCCGTGGCACCGAGACCGAGGCCTACGACCGCAGCGTCGACGTGCTGGTGCTGCGCCTGCGCCGCAAGATCGAGCCGAACCCGCGCCAGCCGGCCTACATCCGCACCGAGCGCGGCCAGGGCTACGTGTTCGGCGTGCCGGTGACGCGCGGCTGACCCGTGAACGACGCCGTCGCGAGGGCCGTGCCGCCGGCACCCGGCGAGATCCCCGCCCGCTTCGCGATCCGCACCCGCCTGCTCGCCACCTTCCTCGCGCTGCTGCTGCTCACCATCGTGCTGGCCGTCACCGGCATCGCCGGCATGCGCCACAACCAGCGCGCGCTCGACGACTTCGAGGCCGGCGTGATGCCCGAGATCGCGCGCGTGCTGGAGCTGGCCGAGAAGGTGTCGCAGCTCGCCGCCGTCGCGCCCAGCATCGCCGACAGCGACCTGCAATCGCCCAGCCGCAACGACAGCCAGCTGGTGCGCGTGCTGCTCGGCGAGATCCGCCGCCTGTCGGGCGACCTGCCGACGCAGGCCGATTCGCGGCTGGAGGCCACCGCGATGCTCGACGGCATCGACCGCGACCTGACCAGCCTGCTCGCGCTGTCGAGCGAACGCCGCCGCCAGCAGGCCCAGCTGCGCAGCCAGCGCGACACGCTCGACGCGCTGGGCGACCAGCTGTTCCGCAATCGCGTGCGCGTGCAGCGCGATGGCCCGAGCCTGCAG
>NZ_JBFUGN010001005.1:0-2191 GCF_056402895.1 Rhizobacter sp. P3_B12
TCGTGCAGTCGGCCCGCCAGGGCCGACCGCCCCAGCTGAGCCCCCCCAGCCACCCCCCAGCCGCTCCGAACACCCGCCACGAAAGAACAGAAGCCAGCCCCCTCAGGAGGAGGCAGAGCAAGCAGCCCAAGGCTATGCTGCGCGATCACTCCACGGAAGGATTCGCGATGAAGAAGAAGGCCCCGCCCCCGGCGCGCAGCGCCAAGGAACGCCAGCGCGCCCCGCTGGTCACGCCGACCGACCTGAAGGCCGGCGCCACGCGCGACATCGCCGCCGCGATGAACGGCATCCTGGCCGACGTGTTCGCGCTGTACCTGAAGACCAAGAACTTCCACTGGCACATGAGCGGCCCGCACTTCCGCGATTACCACGTGATGCTCGACGAGCAGGCCGACCAGCTCTACGCGATGACCGACCCGATCGCCGAGCGCGTGCGCAAGATCGGCGGCAGCACGCTGCGCTCGATCGGCCACATCGCGCGCTCGCAGCGCATCCTCGACAACGACGCCGAATTCGTCGAGCCGTCGGACATGCTCGCCGAGCTGCGCGAGGACAACAAGACGCTGGTCGCCGAGCTGCGCGAGGCGCACGGCGTCTGCGACGAACACCACGACATCGCGACCGCCAGCCTGATCGAAGTGTGGATCGACGAGACCGAGCGCCGCACCTGGTTCCTGTTCGAGGCCGGCCGCTCGGGCGACAGCAGCGGGCATTGATGGATGTCGGCACGCTTCGTGCAATATCCGGGGCCATGAGCATCCCCGCTGCCCCGACCGAAGCACCGTCGCCATCCCCCCAGCGCCACACGCTGTTCGAGGACGCGCAGGCCATCTTCACCGGCACGCTGTTCGTCTCGCTGGCACTGATCCTGTTCGCGCAGGTCGGGCTGCTGACTGGCGGCACCGCCGGCGTCGCCTTCGTGCTGCACTACGCGACCGGCATCGGCCTGGGCAAGCTGTTCTTCGCGATCAACCTGCCGTTCTACTGGTTCGCGTGGCGGCGCATGGGCCGCGAGTTCACGCTGAAGACCTTCATCGCGATCACGCTGCTGTCGCTGATGACCGACTGGTCGCCGCAGCTGTTCGCGATCGAGCGCCTGCACCCGGCCTACGCGGCCGTGCTGGGCGGGCTGCTGCTGGGTTCGGGCTGCCTGTTCCTCGCACGCCACCGCGCCAGCCTGGGCGGCGCCACCATCGTGTCGCTGTACCTGCAGCAGACACGCGGCTGGCGGGCGGGCAAGGTGCAGATGGGCGTCGATTGCAGCGTCGTGCTGCTCGCGCTGACGGTGGTCGAGCCGTCGCGCGTCGCCTGGTCGGTGCTCGCGGCCGTCGTGATGAACCTGTTCATCGCGGTCAACCACAAACCGGGGCGCTACGCCGTGTTGTGATCCGCACTCAGCGGTGGGTCTGCCGGTCGAGCCCCCGATCGGGCGACTCGAAATGCTGCTGCTGGCCCGGGTTCGGCTCGATCAGCTCCTCGATGATCAGCCGCCCGAACTTCTGCGCCCGCGCCGCGTTGTGCTCGCGCGCCACCTGCGTGATGAACTCCTCGTGGTCGCTCTTCGGCCACAGCACGACCACGTAGCCGTGCCCCTGCTCGGCCAGCGCAAGGTGGGTCTTCAGCAGGTTCAGGTCCTGCCCGATCGAGGCCAGCGCGCCCGCATGCGCGATGTTGGTCCGCATCTGGCGCGCCATCTGCTGCGGCGAGAACACCAGCAGGTCGCTTTCCAGGAAGTTCGCGTCCAGCAGGGCGTTGAGCGCCCCCTGCAGGTCGTCGGCCGACCGGAAGGCCAGGAAGATCTTGTTCTCGGGCGGCAACACGCCGTCTCTGCGGATCGGGTTCGAGACGGCGTTCGCAGCGGTCGGGTTCACGGTGTTCTGGCTCATGGCACCTCCAGTGGATCGGGCACCGCGACAGCCGCGGCGGATGGAACGGCCGGTCGCGGCGCCGCAGCCCGCACCGGTCCGGGAAAGTCGTCGACCTGGATCACCCTGGCCGCCGCGCGCAGGTAGGCGAGCGCAGCCGCCGGGTTGCGCGAATGGCTGGCCACGTCCTCCAGCGAACGCGAATGGCGCAAGGCCTGGTTGAGTTCGCCGGCTTCGTCGCCGAGCGCACGCGCCTGGTCGAGCGCGTCGCGCAGGTCGCGCAGGCCGCCGCTGCGCGGCGTGCCCACATCGATGCACAGGCGCGC
>NZ_JBFUGN010001006.1:0-2191 GCF_056402895.1 Rhizobacter sp. P3_B12
CTACGAGACCTTCGTGTCGCGCATGAACCTCGAAGGCCACCCCGACCAGCCGGAGTGGCTGAGCCACGTCAACGCCTCGGTGCTGAAAGTGAAGCTCGCGACCGCCATCATCGGCATCTCGTCGATCCACCTGCTGAAGACCTTCATCAACGCCGATGCGCTGAGCGACCGGGTGCTGATCGCGCAGACGGTGATCCACTGCGCCTTCCTGCTGTCGGCGATGGCGATCGCGATCACCGACCGCCTGCTGCCGCACACCCCCTCGAATCACTGAGGCCGGCGCGCACCGCCCAGCAGCAGCAAGGTGCCGGCGATGCCGGCGATCAGCGAGCCGCACAGCACGCCGAGCTTGACCTGCGTCTCGTAGTCGCCGCCGCGGCCCTCGAAGGCCAGCGCGCCGATGAACAGGCTCATCGTGAAGCCGACACCGCACAGCACGCAGACGCCGAAGAACTGCCGCGTGCTGGCGCCGGCCGGCAGCTCGGCCCCGGCCAGCCGGATCAGCAGCCAGGCGGCACCGAACACGCCGATCGCCTTGCCCAGCACCAGCCCGCCGGCGATGCCCAGCGGCACCGTCTGCGCGAGCGTGCCGAACGTGACGCCCTGCAGCGACACGCCGGCATTGGCGAACGCGAACATCGGCAGCACCGCGAACGCGACCCAGGGGTGCAGCGCATGCTCGGTGGTCTCGAGCGGCGAATGGCCCTCGTCGCCGCCCCGCAGCGGAATCGCCAGCGCCGTCGCCACGCCGGCCAGCGTCGCATRCACGCCCGATTTCAGCACGCACACCCAGATCACCAGCCCGACGATGACGTACGGCCCGACGCTCATCACCCGGGCGCGGTTCAGCAGGAACAGCACGACGCCGCCGGCCAGCGCCGCGCCCAGCATCGCGAGCGACACGTCGGCGGTGTAGAACAGCGCGATCACGACGATCGCGCCCAGGTCGTCGATGATCGCCACCGCCGTCAGGAAGACCTTCAGCGAGGCCGGCACGCGCGAGCCCAGCAGCATCAGGATGCCGAGCGCGAACGCGATGTCGGTGGCCGCGGGGATCGCCCAGCCGTGCAGCGCGACCGGGTCGCCCAGGTTGATGCCCGCGTAGATCAGCGCCGGCACCGCCATGCCGCCAACCGCCGCGCCGGCCGGCAGCAGCGCCTGCCGGGCCGAGGCCAGTTCGCCGGCCAGCATCTCGCGCTTGATCTCGAGCCCGACCAGGAAGAAGAACACCGCCATCCACAGGTCGTTGACCCACAGCAGCAGCGGCTTGGCCAGCACCAGCAGGTCGCCGCCGATGCGCAGCTCGCCCGGCAGGTCGACGAAACGCTGGTAGGCCTCGTGCCACGGCGAGTTGCTGACGATCAGCGCGATCATGGCGGCCAGCGCCAGCACGACGCCGCCCGCCGATTCGGACGCGATGAAGCGCCGGATGCCATTCAGCATGAGTTCTCCCCTGTCAGTAAAATTCGCGGCTCAAGCCCAGCCCGCTCGCCGGGGATTGTTCCGCAGTTCAGCAGTTCCGCCCACTTTCCGGGATAGCCACATGACCTCGATCCGCTACACCGACCTGGTTGACAGCGTCGCCGCCGCACTCCAATACATCAGCTACTACCACCCGGCCGACTACATCGCGCACCTGGCGCGGGCGTACGAAGCCGAGCAGGGCCCGGCCGCGAAGGATGCGATCGCGCAGATCCTGACCAACTCGAAGATGTGCGCCGAAGGCCGCCGCCCGATCTGCCAGGACACCGGCATCGTCAACGTCTTCATGAAGATCGGCATGGACGTGCGCTTCGAGGGCTTCCCGGCCGGCGTGGAAGACGCCGTCAACGAAGGCGTGCGCCGCGGCTACCTCGACCCCGAGAACAAGCTGCGTGCGAGCATCGTGGCCGACCCGCACTTCGAGCGCAAGAACACCAAGGACAACACGCCGGCGGTGATCCACATGAGCCTGGTGCCGGGCAACACGGTCGACATCCAGATCGCGGCCAAGGGCGGCGGCAGCGAGAACAAGAGCAAGTTCGTGATGATGAACCCGAGCGACAGCCTGGTCGACTGGGTGCTGAAGACGGTGCCGACGATGGGCGCCGGCTGGTGCCCGCCGGGCATGCTGGGCATCGGCATCGGCGGCACGGCCGAGAAGGCGATGCTGCTCGCGAAAGAGTCGCTGATGCAGGACATCGACATGTAC
>NZ_JBFUGN010001007.1:0-2188 GCF_056402895.1 Rhizobacter sp. P3_B12
CCATGAGCGTCGACACCCCCACCTACACCATCGCCGTGCGCGAGCTGTGCGAGTTCACGGCCAAGCAGGGCGACCTCGACCTGCGTTTCACGCCCGGCCCGTCGGCGCAGGAAGGCATCGCCGGCCATGCGATGGTGGCGTCACGCCGGGGCGGGCGCTACCAGGCGGAGGTCAGCCTGAGCGGCACGCACGGCGCGTTGCGCGTGCGCGGCCGTGCCGACGGCTACGACCCCGACAAGGGCTTGCTCGAAGAGATCAAGACGCACCGCGGCGACCTCGCGCGCCAGCCGGCCAACCACCGCCACCTGCACTGGGCGCAGGCCAAGATCTACGGCGCGCTGCTGTGCCAGAAGTTCGAGCTGCCGAAACTGCGCGTCGCGCTCGTCTACTACGACGTCGCTTCGCAGCAGGAAACGGCGTTCAGCGAGACCTGCAGCGCGGCCGAGCTGCAGCAGTTCTTCGAGCAGCAGTGCGAGCGCTTCCTGGCCTGGGCGGCGCAGGAGCTCGCGCACCGCGGCGCCCGCGATGCCGCGCTGCAGGGCCTGCGTTTCCCGCATGCGGAGTTCCGCGCCGGCCAGCGGCCGCTGGCCGAAGCGGTGTACCGCGCCGCGAGCAGCGGCCGCTGCCTGCTCGCGCAGGCGCCCACCGGCATCGGCAAGACGGTCGGCACGCTGTTCCCGCTGCTGAAGGCCTGCCCGACGCAGCGCCTCGACAAGCTGTTCTTCCTCGCCGCCAAGACGCCGGGCCGCGGCCTCGCGCTGGAGGCGCTGCGGCTGATCGCCCACAGCGCCGGTGCACCGCCGCTGCGCGTGGTGGAGCTGGTCGCGCGCGACAAGGCCTGCGAGCACCCCGACAAGGCCTGCCATGGCGAGTCGTGCCCGCTGGCGCGCGGCTTCTACGACCGGCTGCCGGCGGCGCGCAGCGCGGCGCTTGCCGTTGGTGGAGGCCCGCTGGACCAGGCCCGCGTGCGCGAGGTGGCGCTGGCCCATCAGGTGTGCCCCTACTACCTGAGCCAGGAGCTGGTGCGCTGGAGCGACGTGGTGGTCGGCGACTACAACTACTGGTTCGACCTCGGCGCGATGCTGCACGGCCTGACGCTCGCGAACGACTGGCGCGTCGGCGTGCTGGTCGACGAGGCGCACAACCTGCTCGAACGCGGCCGCAAGATGTATTCGGCCGAGCTGCAGCAGGCCGACGTGGCCGCGCTGCGCAGCAAGGCACCGCCCACGGTGAAGCCGGCGCTCGATCGCCTGCACCGCGCGTGGAATGCGCTCAACAAGGCGCAGGCGGCCGATTTCGAGGTGCACGAGAAGCCGCCGGCGGCGTGGCGCGATGCGCTGCAGAACGCGATCGCGGCGCTCGGCGAGCACTTCGCCGACGGCCAGTCGCCGAACGATGCGCCGCTGCTGCGCTTCTACTTCGATGCGCTGCACGTGACGCGCGTGCTGGAGCTGCTGGACGAGAACTCGCAGGTCGACGTGACGATCGCCGAGCGCCGCGGCGCGCGCATGCGCTCGACGCTGTGCCTGCGCAACCTGATCCCGGCGCCGCACCTGCGCGGGCGCTTCGAGGCGGCGCACACGACGACGCTGTTCTCGGCCACGCTGACGCCACAGGGCTTCCATGAAGACACGCTGGGCCTGCCGAAGCACACCGCGTGGATCGACGTGGAGTCGCCGTTCGAGGCGCGGCAGCTGTCGGTGCGCATCGCGCGCCACATCTCGACGCGCTGGCAGCAGCGGGCGGAATCGCTCGCGCCGATCGTCGAACTGATCGCGCGGCAGTACGAGAAGGCGCCGGGCAACTACATGGCCTTCTTCAGCAGCTTCGACTACCTGCAGCAGGTGGCGGCGTTGCTGCAGGCGACGCACCCGGGCGTGCCGCAATGGTCGCAGTCGCGCGCGATGGACGAGGCCTCGCGCCAGCAGTTCCTCGCGCGCTTCACCGAGCACGGGCAGGGGGTCGGCTTCGCGGTGCTGGGCGGGGCGTTCGCCGAGGGCATCGACCTGCCGGGACGGCGCCTGATCGGCGCCTTCGTCGCCACGCTCGGGCTGCCGCAGGTCAATCCGGTCAACGAGTGCGTGCGCGAACGGATGGACAAGCGCTTCGGCGCCGGCTACGACTATGCGTACCTGTACCCGGGCCTGCAGAAGGTGGTGCAGGCGGCCGGGCGGGTGATCCGCACGAC
>NZ_JBFUGN010001008.1:0-2185 GCF_056402895.1 Rhizobacter sp. P3_B12
CGGCCGCTCAGTTTGCCGCCCATCTCGTGCCACAGGCCGCGCAGCAGGCGCTCGCTGTAGCGCTGCGGCTCGGGCCAGGCGATCGACCACGACTTCTCGCCACACAGCTTGCGGAAGCCGCCGGCCACCTTCAGCTTCGCCGGGTCGGCGACATCGAGCAGCAGCGGCGCACGCCAGTCGTCGCAGGGGCCGGCGATCAGCGGCACGCCGTCGTCGACCTGCAGGCCCGCCAGCGGCACGTCTGCGGTGATGCGGGCGACGCCGGCCACCGCGTCGGGCGCGAAGGTCAGCGTCAGCGACTTGTAGTTCAGCATCAGCGCATCGGGCTGCACGTTGTACGGGCGCAGCGGATCGCCGTCGAAATCGGCCGGGTTCTGCAGCGCCGGGCGGAACGCGCTGCGGTCGAGCACGATGTCGCCGCGGATCTCGTGCACGCCGAGCTGCTGCACGCGGCGCAGCATCATCCACAGCCGCTCGGGCACGAGCTTGGGGTCGCCGGTGCCGCGGATCACGAGGTCGCCGTCGAGCACGCCGTTCGGGCCCGGCCTGCGCACCGTGCCCTGCAGCCAGACCGGCGTCGACCACGTCCACGCCGGGCCCAGCAACTCGAGCGCGGCCGAGGTGGTCAGCAGCTTCATCAGCGACGCCGGGTTGACCGGCTGGCGCGATTGCCAGTCGAGCCGCGGCGCGCTCGCGCCGACCTCCTGCACCCAGGCGACCATCGCCTCGCGCGGCACCTTGGCGGCGTCGAGCGCCACCTCGGCCTCGACCGGCAGCGGTGCCGCCAGCGCGGGCATCGCGGCCCACAGCCCGACGGCGCCCAGCAGGATGCGTCTCCCTACATTCCCCATCTCCTGATGATCTCACGCACCCCGGGCTTTAGACTGTCGCCATGGGCACGCTGCTGGCTTTCGACACCTCCACCGACGCGATGGCAATCGCGCTGGTCGCGCCCGGGCGGCAGGCCGCGCACGACGGCGCCGGCGGCGCGCAGGCCTCGGCCGCGCTGATCCCCGAGCTGATGGCCTTGCTGGCCGCGCACGGCCTGGCGCTGGCCGATGTCGACGCGATCGCCTTCGGCTGCGGCCCCGGCGCCTTCACCGGGCTGCGCACCGCGTGCTCGGTGGCCCAGGGGCTGGCGTACGGCGCGGCCAAGCYGGTGATCCCGGTCGACAGCCTGATGCTGGTGGCCGACGATGCGCGCGCGCAGACCGATGCGGCCGAGGTCTGCGTCGCGATGGATGCGCGCATGGACGAGATCTACGCCGGCCGCTACCGCTGGAGCGACGGGCACTGGGCGGTGACCGCGGCGCCCGCGCTGTTGCGCATCGAGGCGTTCAATGCGCTGCTGCAGGAACAGCCCATCGACGTGATCGCCGGCTCGGCGCTCGATGCCTTCGGCGAGCGGCTGGTGATCGCGCCGTCGGTGCGCCGCGTGCCGCAGGCGCGCTCGCGGGCCGAGGCGCTGGCGCGCGTCGCCACGCAGCTGTGGGCGCAGGGCATCCGTGTAGCTGCCGCGCACGCGCTGCCGGTCTACCTGCGCGACAAGGTGGCGCAGACGACTGCCGAGCGCGCGCACGACAAGGCGATGAAAGCGAAGGCGTTGGCATGAGCGCGGTACTGAGGGACAAGCGCCTGCTGCTGCCGCTGGGCGTCACGCAGCTCGATGCGGTGCTCGAGATCGAGCGCCAGGCCTATGAATTCCCGTGGACCCACGGCAACTTCATCGACTCGCTGGCCGCCGGCTACGTGGCCCGCGTGATCTACGGCGAGCGCGGCGAGATGCTGGGCTACTTCATCGCGATGCCCGGCGTGGACGAGATGCACCTGCTGAACCTGACCGTCGCGCCGGCCTTCCAGCGCCAGGGCCACGCGCGCTTCCTGCTCGACGAGCTGGTCGCCGTGTGCCGCGAGCGCCGCGCCGGCCAGCTGTGGCTGGAGGTGCGGCAGAGCAACGAGCGCGCCCGCGCGCTGTACCTGCGCTACGGCTTCCAGTCGATCGGCATGCGCCGCGGCTACTACCCGGCGTCGCGCGCCACGCACCCGAGCGGGCGCGAGGATGCGGCGGTGATGAGCCTGCAGGTGGAGGGTGCCGATGCGCTGGAGTGAACGCCAGGTCGCGATGCTGCAGGAGATGGGCATCCGCGTGTGGGATGCGCCGGCGCAGGGCGACGAGGTGGCGGTG
>NZ_JBFUGN010001009.1:0-2185 GCF_056402895.1 Rhizobacter sp. P3_B12
GGCCAGCTCGCAGGCCTCGGCGATCGTCAGCAGCTCGCCCTCGGCCTGCCAGGCCGCGAGTTCGGCGGCATCGGGGTGCCGCGCCAGCAGCCCGGCCAGCCGCGCCCGGTCGGCCTCTTCATTCGGCTGCCGCACCAGCCGGCCGCGCTCGCGGTAGTTGCGCACCGAGGCGCCCGCCAGCCGCGCGGCCGCGTCGGTGCGGCCCGACAGCGCATGCAGCACGCCGAACAGGTCGAGCATCGACCACATGCAGCTGTCCTCGGGCAGGCGCCGCAGCCGCCGCGCGCACTCGCCGACGACGGCCCGCGCGCRCACGACCTCGCCCTGGTCGAGCAGCGCCCCCACCAGGTTCGCGAACAGCGTGAACTCGTTGGCCGACGCCCGCCCGGGCGGCAGCCGCGTGAGCAGCGCCTCGCCGCGCCGGATCGCGTCGGCGCTGCGGCCGGTGTGGCGGTCGATGTCGACCAGGTTCGCACCGGTGCGCAGCATGCCTTCGAGGTAGCCGTCGCGCTCGCACAGCAGCGCGAGCGACAGCAGGCTCTCGCGGCCGCGCTCGGCGTCGCCGCCGGTGAAGTCGAGCACCGCCTCGGTGGTGCGGCCGTGCACCAGCACCGGTGCCGGCCAGCGCGGATCCTCGATCGCCTTCGCGCGCGCCAGCGCCCGCCGCGCCTCGGGGTGGTCGAGACGCCAGTTCAGCGCGAACTCGGCCCAGGCCAGGTACTCGCCGCGCGCATCGCCCAGCTCGGCGTAGCGCTGCGCGGCCAGCTCGGCCGCGGCCCGGCAGCGCAGCGGGTATTCGGTGCTGTGCGCCCGGGCCAAGCCCTCCCAGAAGCGCGCGAGCACCTGCAACGGCAGGCCGTCGGAGAGCCGGCCGACCAGCGCTTCGCCGCGCTCGCGGGCCTCGGCATGCAGCAGCAGCGCCCCCCACAGCGGTGACGACGAGCCGTACAGCGCGACGGCCGTGTCCGGGTCGTTCGCGGTGGCCTCGTCCAGCGCGGCGCGCAGGTCGTCGAGTTCGGGCGCCCAGCGGTCGCGCCAGGCGCCGGGCGCGCCGTGCGGGTTCGAGCGCCAGTGGTCCTCGTAGGCCTCGTCGAACACCGCGCACATGCCACGCGCGAAGGCGGCCCGCACGGCGGCCGCTTCACCCGAGGCCTGCAGCCTGTCGAGCGCGTACAGCCGGATGCTCTCCGGCAGGCGGTAGCGCGGTGCGCTTGCCCGGTCGACGCTCAGCAGCGAGCGGTCGGCCAGGTCGAGCAGCGTCTCGATGACGCGCGGTGCCGGCAGGTCGTCGTCGGCCAGGCACAGCGCGGCGCGGTCGAGCTCGAACGCCCCCGGGAACACGCCGAGCCGGCGGAACACCTGCTGCTCGGCCGGCGACAGCAGCCCGTGGCTCCAGTCGAGCGCCGCGGCGAGCGCGTTCTGCCGCGAGGCCGGCACCTGCGGCAGCGGTGCGAGCAGCCCGAGGCGCTGCTGCAGCCGCTCGGCCAGCGCGGTCAGGCCGAGCGCGGGCAGCCGGGCCGCGGCCAGCTCGATCGCGAGCGCGTTGCCATCGAGCCGGCGGCAGATGTCGGTGGCGGCATCGATGCTGCGCGCGTCGCCGGCCAGCGGGCTGCCGGCACCGGCCGCGCGTTCGGCCAGCAGCTGCACCGCATCGCAGCGCGCGGCCTCGTCGAGCGACGCCCCCTCGGGCGGCAGGCCGAGCGGCCCGAGCCGCAGCAGCCGGTGCGCCGGATCGCGCAGCGGCACCTGGCTGGTCACCAGCACCGACACGCGCGGCGTCGCCTGCACCAGCGCGCCGGCCAGCCGCGCCACCTCGGGCGCCAGGTGGTCGGCGTTGTCGAGCACCAGCAGCAGCGAGCGCGGCTTCAGGCGCCGCACCAGTGCCGCCAGCGTGTCCTCGCCGGCCACCGGCTTCAGGCCGAGCGTGCCGGCGATCAGCGGGGCGATCTGCGCGCCGTCGGTCAGCGGTGCGAGGTCGATCCACCAGCTGCCGTCGGGGTGGCGGGCGCGGCGCCGGGCGGCGGCGGCCATCGCGAGGTGRGTCTTGCCGACGCCGGGGCCGCCGCACACCGTCACCAGCGGGTGCGCGTCGAGCAGCGCGCCCAGCTCGGCCAGTTCATGGGCGCGGCCGATCAGCGCCGGCGTGCGGGCGGGCAGGTTGCCGGGGGTCTCGTCGGGCTCCGGC
>NZ_JBFUGN010001010.1:0-2184 GCF_056402895.1 Rhizobacter sp. P3_B12
GTACATGGCCTAGCGCCTCGCCCGAAGTTCAGTCACTGCCTCGCCGAGACTTCCGAAGTGCGGCTTTCTCGGGCGGGCATTGCCGACACGAACTTCGCGCAAGCGCACGAACTTGCGCGGCAGCTTCACACCCACTCGCCCCACGAGAACGATGCGCGATTCGTGAGGGAGAAGATGAAGCGTGTCGGGAGTCAGCGTGGTGCGCTCCACGCGATCGTCGAAGCAGAACGCAACCGGGACAGCCATCGAGGGCAGGCGGACGATGAAGCGACCGGAAGGGTTCATGTTCAGGCACATGAAGGCCGTGCCCTCGGTCAGCGCATCCATCTGCTGATCCTCCGGCGCGGCCTGGAAGTAGCGGTCATCGAAATCGTCGGGCAAGAACGGCAGGACATGATCCATCCAATGTTGGTCATAGGTCCCCGCGAAGCGCACTCGCCCGGCCGCAAAGCGCGGCACCGGGCCGAAGCCGATCGGCTCCGGTCGGTCGAGGCGAGTCTTCAGAAGCGATCCAGGACGTTCGACACAAGGCAGGAGGGCGCCCTCGCTGGCCGCGTCGCTCTTGGTCTCGAGGTAGCCCCGCCCGAGCGGGTTGCGAGGGTCACTCCGGTAGTTCGTGGGGTCGTTCGACGTTCGATCGGTGCCACCGAATGCCAGGTGCCAGGCCAAGGGCATGGCCGAGAATGGCTCCGGCCGCGACGCTCGCGATCCGAAGGCGCCTGAGGTCCAACGGCGCTCACCCGTCACGATGGCGCGTTTGTCGAGCGATGGCCCCAGCAGCCCCACCTCCATCGTCGTTGCCTGCCGACCCTGCGGGGCCATGGCCATCGCATCGAGCAGCACCTCGGGCCGCGGCTTCACCGGCACAAAGTCGGACTCGGCACGAACAGAGGTATCTGCTGCATCGCCATAGTGCGCATCGGCAAAGACGAAGGGGCTCTGCTTCTCGACGAAGCGACAGACGCCGTCGACATCGACGTCGAAGCTGGCGCGCACGACGACCGTGCACACCTTTGAGCACAACTTGTCTTGCGACACGAACGTCTCGGCGAGAAAAGGGGTGTCATTCGCGCTGATGAACATGAAGTCCGTGTCTCTGTCTTCTCAAATTGCCGGCATTCGGTCGCCTCACATCCTCCAGTCAATTCTGCGTGATCGCCAACTCGCGTCGAGATGACCTCCGACACTTCAATACAGAAGAATCGTGACCATCGGTGTCGACGGGCGACGAGGCTTCGAGAAATACGGTCGCCCTTGAGCAGCAGTTCCGTAGGCGGCCAAGCACCCCGTCTTGACGACGGAGCCGATCAAGGCGGGTTGATCTCGTCGGTGGCTTCGCCCTCGTCGCAGTACCGCCCGATGACGCGATCCAGTCGCTTGAGCAACACGTTGAGCGTCTCGCTATCGCGGCGTGCGAACATGGCCAGGGCGTTGTGACCGTCAGCGGCCATAACCGCGCAGCCAACACCCTGGATGTGGCGCAACGTAATGTCGCCGCCGTCGTCGATCAACGCTTCACAATGCTCTTCATAGTCCCGTAGTTTCTCGTGTGGTCGCAGCCGTCCACCGGCGCGCCAGCAACTCGTCGATGCGACGGTTCGGGTGCATCGGCAGCCGCTGCAGCACGTCCTTAATGTAAGCCCACGGGTCGTGCCCATGCAGCTTGGTCGACTGCACCAGGCTCATCACCATCGCCGCTCACTACCTATTCGACTATCGAACCGAGATGCCTGAAAGCTTGGCGCCTTATCGCACTAGCGCGATGAACTTCTTGAGCTTTCCATCTGGATAGCCATCCGTGAGGAACCTACGCACGCTGGCCTTGAAAGCGGGCGCGACCTCGTAGAAGTCGGCGACCGTCTTTGCTTTTGTGTGCACCAGGTATCCCGCGGCAATCAGGCGGTCGAACCTGTCGGCAGCCAAGCCAGGCACCTTGCTCGAGAACTTCATGTGAGCGCACTTGTTGTCGACGAACCTATCGCCCTTGAAGAACGCGTGCAAGAACCGCGAAACTTCCTGCTGAACCATAGCTTGTTCGCCGTCCTTGGTAGCCTTGGCTAGAACGAATGCGTCCTGCAGGTCGCCGGGGTCGCAAGTGGCGTCGATCATCGAAGGGTCGATGCCCGAACTTGTCAAGCTGAGGTCAGCGCATTTGTCAAACACCGAGTACATGAACTTTGCGCC
>NZ_JBFUGN010001011.1:0-2183 GCF_056402895.1 Rhizobacter sp. P3_B12
GGTTTGAAGGGGGTGCGGGCCAGTATAAGGCGGGCCCTATAATCGCCCGCGGTTCGAAGACAAGCCCTCGCCAACTTCAAAAAGCTGCCATGACAAAGCTGGTTTCCCTGACGAATCTGATGAAGATGACGACTCTGATTCCGGCGATCGCTGCCTCACTCCTGCTGGCCGGCGCTGCCGCGGCGCAGGACGTGAAGCCGGGGGACGCCAAGGCTGGCGAGAAGAAGGCCGCGATGTGCATCGGCTGCCACGGCATCCCGGGCTACCAGGCGAGCTTCCCCGAAGTGCACAAGGTGCCGATGATCGCGGGCCAGGGCGCCAAGTACGTGATCGCCGCGCTCGGCGAGTACAAGAAGGGCGAGCGCAAGCACCCGACGATGCGCGCCATCGCCGCGCCGCTCACCGACCAGGACATGGCCGACCTCGCGGCCTGGTACGAGCAATTGCCGAAGGAGCAGCCCCAGCTCGCCGAGAAGGTCACGGCCACGCCGGAGGTCGATGCGCTGCTCAAGAAGGGCAACTGCGTGTCGTGCCACGGCGAGAACTTCAGCAAGCCGATCGACGGCAGCTACCCGAAGCTCGCCGGCCAGCACGCCGACTACCTGTTCGTCGCGCTGAAGGCCTACCAGACCGATCGCAACCCGCAGATCGGCCGCAGCAACGCGATCATGGTCGGCCAGGTCAAGCAGTTCTCGCATGCCGAGCTGAAGACGCTGGCGCAGTACCTGGCCTCGCTGCCGAGCGAACTGCACACCGTGCCTCAGTCGCGCTTCCGCTAGGACCTGCCCACCCCCGAAGCGCCTTCGGCGGGCCCCCTCGGGCTGGCGCCCTCTCCCCCTCAAGGGGGCGCCGCCAGCGGCCCGGCAAAGCCGGTTCCGCGGCGGCTGCTGGATCCCGTTCCCCGTAGACTGCGGCCTTCTACGCCACAGATCACGAGGATCAACACATGAAACGTTGGATTGCGTTGTTGTGCGCCATGCTGTGCGTCGGCGCGCACGCCCAGACCTTGCGCTGGGCTTCTCAAGGCGATGCCCAGACCCTGGACCCGCACTCGCAGAACGAGCTGCTGACGAATGCGATCAACGGCCAGGTCTACGAGACGCTGGTCAACCGCGACAAGCAGCTGGGCATCGAGCCGGTGCTGGCCACCGAATGGCAGCAGACCACGCCGACGCAGTGGCGCATGAAGCTGCGGCCGAACGTGAAGTTCCACGACGGCACGCCGTTCACTGCCGACGACGTGGTGTTCTCGGTGCAGCGGGCGCGCGAGGGCACGTCGGACATCAAGGCGTACGCGAACGCGCTCGGCGAGCCGAAGAAGGTCGATGCGCTGACGGTGGAGTTCAACCTGGCGGCGGTGAACCCGATCTTCCTGCAGCACGCGACGCTGGTGCAGATCATGAGCAAGACCTGGAGCGAGAAGAACAAGGTCACGAAGCCGCTCGACTTCAAGAACAAGGAAGAGAGCTACGCGTCGTTCAACGCGAACGGCACCGGCCCGTACATGCTGGTGTCGCGCGCGCCCGACGTGAAGACCGTCTACAAGCGCAACCCCGCGTGGTGGGGCAAGTTCGACGGCAATGTGCAGGAGGTGGTGTACACGCCGATCAAGAGCGACCCGACGCGGGTGGCGGCGCTGCTGTCGGGCGAGATCGATTTCGTGCTCGACCCGGCCCCGCAGGACGTGGCGCGGCTGCGCGGCACGCCGCAGGTGAAGGTGATCGACGGGCCGGAGAACCGCATCGTGTTCATCGGCATGGACCAGAGCCGCGACGAGCTGCTGTACGGCAGCGTGAAGGGCAAGAACCCCTTCAAGGACCAGCGCGTGCGCCGCGCGCTGTACCAGGCGGTCGACATCGAGACGATCCGGACCAAGCTGATGCGTGGCCAGGCGGTTCCCACCGGCGGCATCACGTCGTCGCCGCTCGGCGCGTACAACGATCCCGAGATCGAGAAGCGGCTGCCGTTCGACCTCGAGGGCGCGAAGAAGCTGATGGCCGATGCCGGCTATGCGCAGGGCTTCGAGGTGACGCTCGATTGCCCGAACAACCGCTACATCAACGACGAGGAGATCTGCCAGACGCTCGCGTCGATGTGGGCCAAGCTGAACGTGAAGATCCGCGTCAACGCGATGCCGCGCGCGACCTACTTCCCGAAGGTGCAGAAGTTCGACACCTCGATGT
>NZ_JBFUGN010001012.1:0-2182 GCF_056402895.1 Rhizobacter sp. P3_B12
CAGCATGGGCGCGGCGCTGTCGTACTACAGCATGTTCTCGCTGGCGCCGCTGCTGCTGATCGTGATCGCGATCGCCGGGCTGGTGTTCGGCGAGGAGGCCGCGCGCGGCGAGGTGTTCGGCCAGATCCGTGGCCTGCTCGGCACCGAATCGGCGCAGGCGGTGGAAGCGGTGCTGGCCAGCCTGCACAAGCCGGCCGAAGGCACGGCCTCGGCCGCGCTCGGCATCGCCGTGCTGCTGGTCGGCGCGACCTCGGTGTTCGGCGAACTGCAGGACGCCCTCGACCGCATCTGGCGCGCGCCGGCCCGCATCCGCGCCAGTGGCTGGTGGAGCCTGCTGCGCGCGCGGCTGCTGTCGTTCGGCATGATCCTCGGCATCGCCTTCCTGCTGATGGTCTCGCTGGTGCTCAGCGCCGCGATCTCGGCGCTCGGCAAGTGGTGGGGCGGCGTGTTCGGCAACTGGGCGACGCTCGCGCAGGCGGTGAACCTCGGCGTCGGGCTGCTGATGACGACCGGCGTGTTCGCGATGATCTACAAGCTGATGCCGCGCGTGGACGTGCGCTGGCACGACGTGTGGCTGGGCGCGCTGCTGACCGCGGTGCTGTTCACCGTCGGCCGCTACCTGATCGGCGCCTACATCGGCAAGAGCGGCGTGGCCTCGGGGTTCGGGGCCGCCGGCTCGCTGATCGTGATCTTCGTGTGGGTGTACTACTCGGCGCAGATCTTCCTGATGGGCGCCGAGCTGACCTGGGTCTATGCCCGCACCTTCGGGTCGATGCGCCACCTGCCGCCACCGCCTGCGCCGACCGGGAACGGCAGCGCGGGCGGAATTCCTACAACGGGTGCTTGAGCGCACCTACACCAAGGTCTTCGGGTCGTCTTCAGAATGGGAACATCGCCAGGGAGAACACCATGAGCCCGTCACACCTGCTCTCATCGCCGGCCTCTCGCAAACTGCTCCCCGGCGTCGGCGTGGCCGTGCCGGTGGCGGTGGCCTTCGCGGCKGTGGCGATCGGCCTGCCCGTCACCGAACGCGCCGACCGCAACGCCTTCGCCGCCGACGTGCTGCTGATGGCGGCCGCCGTGCCCGCCGCCGCGGCCAGTGCGGTCCCGGCGATCAAGCGCGAGGTGGTCCGGATGCGCGATTCGGCGCTGCACCCGCGTCCTGCATCCGGGCGCTGACCCAATCGACGAACACCCGCACCCGCGGCGAGAGCTGCCGGCTGTGCGGGTACAGCAGCGACACCGGCATCGGCGCGGGACGCCACGGCGCCAGCACCTCCTGCAGCCGCCCGTCGGCCATCTCGGCCTGCACGTGGTAGCGCGGGACCTGGATCAATCCCTGCCCGGCCAGGCAACATGCCAGATAGGCGTCGGCATGGCGCACCGAGAGGCTGCCTTTCATCAACACCGCCAGCGGCTGCCCGTCGACGATGAAGTCGAACGGCACGCGCCGGCCGGTGGCGCTGGACAGGTAGTTCACCGCACGGTGCCGCGGCAGATCGTCGAGTGACTCGGGCACACCGTACTTCGCCAGGTAGGCCGGGCTCGCACAGGTGAGCTGCGGCTGGTCGGCCACGTGCCGCAGCACCAACGACGAATCGCGCGGGCTGCCGGCGCGCAGCACGCAATCCACCCCCTCGCGCACCAGGTCGACCAGCCGGTCGCCCATGCCGATCTCGAGCTCGATGTCCGGGTAGCGGGCGCAGAACTCGCCGAGGTGAGGCAGCAGGAAGTGGCGGGCCAGCGTCTCTTGCAGGTCGACCCGCAGCTTGCCCTTCGGGCTGGCCGCCGACTGCCCGAAAGCCGTGTCCGCTTCTTCCAGATCGGCCAGCAGCCGCACGCAGCGCTGGTGGTAGGCCTCGCCATCGGGCGTGGGTTTCACCTGGCGCGTCGTGCGCTGCAGCAGCCGCGTGCCCAGACGCGCCTCCAGCGCCTGGATCGCGTGGGTGGCGGTCGCACGCGGCAGCTCGAGGTCTTCGGCGCCCTTCGTGAAGCTGCCCAGTTCGACGATGCGCACGAACAGCTGCAGGGTCTGGAACCGGTCCATGGTCGATTGCTCGTTTGTTGGCGTGGCTTGAACAGTGATGTCAATTCTTGCTCATTTATTGATCCGCATCGAGCAACCAGAATTCACTTCATCGCCACACCACTACTCCCCAGGAGCTCACCATGACCCAGCAAG
>NZ_JBFUGN010001013.1:0-2178 GCF_056402895.1 Rhizobacter sp. P3_B12
GGGCAGCTGACTCTCGGATAGCGCCGGCGATAAGGATGGTGTTCACCAAGACGCCTCGGATCCGTGCTGCGTCTGAGGCTTGTATCCGTCAGACACCTCACAAGAACGCTTGTTTACATCGTGGAATTGAAATTCCACAGATGATGCCGCCGGAACGAATGTTCACCCAACATCGCAAGGAGGCGGCGCCATGGAACCCACGACGATCCTGAAGACCCCGCGAGTGAGGCCGCTGTGGCGGCTCGCATCGGGGACACCGTTGGCCTTCATGACCGCGCTCGCGCTGTCGGCCACACCGGCCTGGGCCGCCACCACCACGCTCGTCGGCAAGGCCAGCGGCCGCTGCATGGACGTCAGCGGCAACAGCACGACCTCGGGCGCAGCCGTCCAGATCTACGACTGCCACGGGGGCGCCAACCAGAAGTGGGAGTTCACCGCCTCGGGCGAGCTGCGCACCTTCGGCGGCACCCGCTGCCTCGATGCCAAGGGCCAGGGCACCACGAACGGCACGCGGGTCACCTCGTCCACCTGCAACGGCCAGGCCAACCAGCAGTGGCGCTACAACGCCAACGGCACCATCACGGGTTCGCAATCCGGCCTGTGCCTCGACGTCGTCGATGCCAGCAACGCGCAGAAGGCGCCCGTGCAGATCTGGGCCTGCCACGGCCGGGGCAACCAGGTGTGGAACCGCAGCGATGGCGGCAGCAATGACGCGCAGGCACCGTCGATCCCCGGCAACCTGAAGATCGCCAACCTGCAATGCCGCTCGGTCACGCTGTCGTGGTCGGCCTCGACCGACAACGTCGGCGTCGCGTTCTACGACATCTACCACGACGGCCAGGCCATGGCCTCGGTGAGCGGCAGCACGCTCAGCACCACGCTCACGCTGAACCCGGGCGCGCAGTGGGGCCTGTACGTGAACGCCCGCGATGCGGCGGGCAATGTCTCGCAGGCCAGCACCACGCTGCCCATCAGCGTGCCGCAGTGCAGTGCCGACACAGAAGCGCCCACCATGCCCGCCGGCCTCACCGGCTCGGTGGCAGGCACCGCCGCCACGCTGCGCTGGAGCGCCTCGACCGACAACGTCGCGGTGAGCGCCTACGACGTCTACCGAGATGACGCCAAGGTCGGCTCCACCTCGAACCTCAGCTACACCGACAGCGGCCTCGCGGCCAACACCACCTACCGCTATGCCGTGGCCGCGCGCGATGCGCAGGGCAACGTGTCGCAGCGCACCACCAGCGTCAGCCTGACGACCGGCAGTTCGTGCAGCAACCCGGTGTGCTCGGTGAGCCAGGTGACGACCGACACCGACATCCCCTGGGGCCTGGTCGCGCTGCCCGATGGCAGCGTGCTCTACAGCCGCCGCGATGCGCAGGACATCGTGCGGCTGAACCCGGCCACCGGCGCGAAGACCACCGTCGGCAAGATCCCGAACGTGTCGGGCACCGATGGCGAGGGCGGCCTGATGGGGCTCGCGGTGACGCCGGCCTTCCCGGCCACCGACCCGTGGCTCTACGTGATGCACACGACGGCCACCGACAACCGCGTGATCCGCCTGAAGTACGTCAACGGCACGCTGGACACCTCGACCCTCCAGGTGCTGCTGAGCGGCATCCTGCGCAACAAGTACCACAACGGCGGCCGCCTGCGCTTCGGGCCCGACGGCAAGCTCTACGTGGCCACCGGCGATGCACAGAACGGCGCCAATGCGCAGAACACCAGCGGCCTGAACGGCAAGGTGCTGCGCCTGAACCCGGACGGCACGCGGCCCACCGACAACCCGTTCGGCAACTACGTGTGGAGCTACGGCCACCGCAACCCGCAGGGCCTGGCCTTCGATGCGCAGGGCCGGCTGTGGCAGCAGGAGTTCGGCGACAGCACGATGGACGAGACCAACCTGATCCAGAAGGGCGGCAACTACGGCTGGCCCGACTGCGAGGGCACCTTGTCGCGCGGCGGCAGCGGCTGCGCCACCTCGGGCTACATCGCGCCCAAGCGCACCTACCCGACGGCCGACGGCTCGTGCAGCGGCATCGCGATCGTGCGCGGCGTGCTGTACGTGGCCTGCCAGCGCGGCACCCGCGTGTACCGCGAAGTCATCAGCGGCGACAGCCTGACCAACGTGCAGGAGCTGTTCCGCGGCACCTACGGCCGCATCCGCACCGTGGAGCCCTC
>NZ_JBFUGN010001014.1:0-2173 GCF_056402895.1 Rhizobacter sp. P3_B12
ACTACGTCGAGCGCGTGACCCTCGCCAAGCTGGCCGCCGCGCGCAAGCGCCATGCCGCGCGCGGCCTGCCCGGCGCGCCGATCCTGTGCTCGGACACCACTGTGGCGATGGGGCGCCGCATCCTCGGCAAGCCGGCCGATGCCGACGACGCGCGCCGGGTGCTCGAACTGCTGTCGGGCCGCACGCACCGCGTGCTGACGGCCGTCGCGCTGGCCCACGGCCGGCGGCGCGAGCTGCTCGTCAACGTCTCGCGCGTCGAGGTGGCGCCGCTGCCGCCGGCGTGGATCGAGGCCTACGTCGCCAGCGGCGAGCCGTTCGGCAAGGCCGGCTCGTACGCGATCCAGAGCGCGATGGCGGGCTGGATCCGCCGAATCGACGGCAGTCACTCCGGTATCATGGGTTTGCCCCTGTACGAAACGGCCCAACTGCTGAGACAAGCGCGCGTCAGGTTCTGACGCCGCCGCCGCAACAAGAGCGCCCATGCAAGACATCCTCATCAACTGGGCACCCCAAGAGACCCGTGTCGCGATCGTCGAGAACGGCGCGGTGCAGGAACTCCACCTCGAACGCACGCTCGAGCGCGGCCTCGTCGGCAACATCTACGCCGGCCGCGTGGCCCGCGTGCTGCCGGGCATGCAGTCGGCCTTCATCGACATCGGGCTGGAGCGCGCCGCCTTCCTGCACGTGGCCGACGTGCACGTGGTCGGCAGCGGCCCGCGCAACGACCATGCGCCCGGCGCCGCGCCGCCGCCGCCGATCGAGCGGCTGGTGTTCGAGGGCCAGACGCTGACGGTGCAGGTCATCAAGGACCCGATCGGCACCAAGGGCGCGCGGCTGTCCACGCAGATCAGCATCGCCGGGCGCATGCTGGTGTTCCTGCCGCAGGACGACCACATCGGCATCTCGCAGAAGATCGGCTCGCACGATCTGCGCGACCAGCTGCGCACCCGCATGAACCAGCTGACCGGCAAGACCGAGGATGGCCAGCCGCCGGCCACCGCGTATGCGGGCGGCGGCTTCATCCTGCGCACCAATGCCGAGGACGCGACCGACGTCGAGCTGGGCGACGACATCGCCTACCTGCGCAAGACCTGGGGCGCGATCCGCGAGCGCAGCTTCAAGTCGCCGCCCGGCACGCTGCTGCACCAGGACCTGAGCCTGGTCGAGCGCGTGCTGCGCGACCTGGTGAACGACGCGACGCAGTCCATCCGCATCGATTCGCTGATGCAGCACGATCAGCTGGTGGCCTTCGGCGCCGAGTACACGCCGGGCTCGGTCGGCAAGCTGCAGCACTACAAGGGCGAGCGGCCGATCTTCGACCTGTACAACATCGACGAGGAGATCGCGAAGGCGCTGGCGCGGCGCGTCGACCTGAAGTCGGGCGGCTACCTGATCATCGACCAGACCGAGGCGCTGACGACGATCGACGTGAACACCGGCGGCTACGTCGGCGCGCGCAACTTCGACGACACGATCTTCAAGACCAACCTCGAGGCCGCGCAGGCGATCGCGCGCCAGCTGCGCCTGCGCAACCTGGGCGGCATCATCATCATCGACTTCATCGACATGGCGCGCGAGGAGCACCAGGGCACGGTGCTCGGCGAGCTGCGCAAGCAGCTGGCGCGCGACCGCACCAAGATCACGGTGAGCGGCTTCACGCAGCTGGGGCTGGTCGAGATGACGCGCAAGCGCACGCGCGAATCGCTCGCGCACATGCTGTGCGAGCCGTGCCCCACCTGCGGCGGCAAGGGCCAGGTGAAGACGCCGCGCAGCGTCTGCTACGACATCCTGCGCGAGATCCTGCGCGAGGCGCGCCAGTTCAACCCGAAGGAGTTCCGCGTGATCGCGGCGCCCGCGGTGGTCGAGATGCTGCTCGACGAAGAGAGCCAGCACCTGGCGGGGCTGAGCGACTTCATCGGCAAGCCGATCTCGCTGCAGGCCGAGGCCGCCGGCTCGCCCGAGGCCTACGACATCGTGCTGATGTGATGGTGACGACGACGCCGCCAGACGCTGCCGCGCTGCAGTCGCGCACGTTCGTCGTCTTCGCCGGCGGCTTCAACGAGGACATCGGCGGCGTGGTGGCCTTGCACTCGCTGTGCGATCACCTCAACCGCGCAGGCTGCCGRGCGGTGCTCTGGCCGGACACCCGGCCCCGTTTCGACCCGGCGCATCC
>NZ_JBFUGN010001015.1:0-2169 GCF_056402895.1 Rhizobacter sp. P3_B12
GTCTTAGATCTTGCCGACGAGGTCGAGCGACGGCGTCAGCGTGGCGGCGCCTTCGTTCCACTTGGCCGGGCAGACCTGGCCCGGGTTCTTGGCGACGTACTGCGCGGCCTTCAGCTTGCGCAGGGTTTCCTTCACGTCACGCGCGATCGCGTTGTCGTGCACTTCGACGGTCTTGATCACGCCATCGGGGTTGATCACGAAGGTGCCGCGCAGTGCCAGGCCTTCTTCCTCGATGTGCACGCCGAACGCGCGCGTCAGCTTGTGCGTCGGGTCGCCGATCAGCGGGAACTTGGCCTTGCCGACGGCCGGCGAGGTCTCGTGCCACACCTTGTGCGCGAAGTGGGTGTCGGTCGTGATGATGTAGACCTCGGTGCCCAGCTTCTGGAATTCGGCGTAGTTGTCGGCAGCGTCTTCGACTTCGGTCGGGCAGTTGAAGGTGAAGGCCGCCGGCATGAAGATCAGCGTCGACCACTTGCCCTTCAGGCTCGCTTCGGTGACTTCGATGAACTTGCCGTTGTGGAAGGCTTCGACCTTGAACGGTTGGACTTGGGTGTTGATCAGCGACATCGTGTGATTTCCTTGGTGGCTTGGGTTGGATGAAAAAACGAACTGGCGAAGCGAATTTTGACCGCACTGCAGCATTTGCGGGATTAATTGACTGAATCAAGTCGATGGAGAAAAACTATTGATCGGAGGGGCCCGATTCACGTCGGAGTCTTGCGTCAGGGCCTCACGTCAAAGCCGCATCGGGCTCACCACGTACTTGAAGTCGCTGCGCTCGGAGAAGGTGAACAGCACCGCCGAGGCCGCGTCCTGCAGCGCCATCGTCACCATCTCGGCATCGGTCTCGCCGAGCACCTCGGTCAGGTAGGTCACGTTGAAGCCGATCTCCAGGGGCGCGCCGCCGTAGTCGACGTCGATGTCTTCGTCGGCCTCCTCGCGCTCGGCGTTGCTCGAGACGATGCGCAGCGCACCCGGCGCCAGGCTCAGCCGGATGCCGCGGAATTTGTCGCTGGTCATCAGCGAGGCGCGCTGCAGGCAGCCGAGCAGCGCGGCGCGGCCGAGCGTCACGGCGTGCGGGTTGGTCTTCGGGATCGCGCGGTCGAAATCGGGGTAGCGGCCCTCGATCAGCTTGGTGATGAAGCTGATGCCGTTGAGCTCGAAGCTCGCCTGCGCGGGGGCGAGGCGGATCTCGACGGTGGCGGCGTCATCGCTGCCTTCGCGCAGGTGGCGCTGCAGCTCGTGCACCGCCTTGCGCGGCAGGATCACCTGCTGCGCCGGCAGCTCGGCGTCGACCGTGGCCTCGGCCAGCGCGAGCCGGTTGCCGTCGGTCGCGACGAGCCGCACGCGCCGGCCGTCGGTGTTGAACAGCACGCCGTTCAGGAAGTAGCGGATGTCGTGCGCCGCCATCGCGAAGCTCACCTGGTCGACCAGCGACTTCAGCACGTGCTGCGGCAACCGCAGCGTGGTGGCATGCGGCGCCCGCGCGACCAGCGGGAACTGCTCGGCCGGCAGCGTGTGCAGCGTGAAGCGGCTGCGCCCGCCCTGCAGCCGCAGGCGGCCGGGTTCGGCCGTCAGCGTGACGAGCTGGTCGGGCGGCATCGCCTTCAGGATGTCGATCAGCTTGCGCGCCGACACGGTGGTGGCGAACTCGCCGGCATCGCCGCCCAGCTCGACCTGGTGGCCGACCTCGATGTCGAGGTCCGAGGTGGTCAACGCGATCGATGGGCCGCTCTTGCGGATCAGCACGTTCGCGAGCACGGGCAGGGTGTGCCGTCGCTCGACGATGCCGCAGACGGCCTGCAGCGCACCGAGCAACTTCGCCTGGGTGTCCTTCAGCACGATCATCGCTGGCTCCTTCAGCGTTGATCGGGCTTGGAGGACTGCCCGAACAGCTGCGCCTGCTCGGCCGAATGCTTGGCCGCGAAGCTGCGCATGAAGTCGCGCAGCACCTCGGCGGCCGCCAGGCCCTGCGACTGGCAGGCCTGCACGAAGGCATCTCGCAGATCCCGCTCGATGCGGATCCGCATGCCGGCGTCTTTGGTGTTCATCGGGGTCTCCGGTTGTGGATACACATATGTGTATCCATTGCGACGGAAACTATACCGTGGATCAGAACGGCGCGGTGTCGGCCTCGCCGGCGTTGGCGCGCAGCTGGGCGTGCAGGTC
>NZ_JBFUGN010001016.1:0-2161 GCF_056402895.1 Rhizobacter sp. P3_B12
ACCCCGTGAGCATCGGTCTCGCGGCCAACCCCGTGAGCATCGGTCTCGCGGCCAAGGACATCCCGGCCGGCAGCTGGGTGCACGACCGGCTGCTGCAGATGCCCGCGGCGCGCGAGCTGTCCGGCCTGCCGATGGCCACGCGCGCGGCGCCGCCGTTGCCGGCGCTCGCGGGCCACACCGTCGAGGGCTTCCGCAACGCCGACGGCTCGGTGGGCACGCGCAACATCCTCGCGATCACGACGACGGTGCAATGCGTGGCCGGCGTCGTCGATTTCGCGGTGCAGCGCATCAAGGCCGAACTGCTGCCGCGCTACCCGAACGTCGACGACGTGGTCGGGCTGGAGCACACCTACGGCTGCGGCGTCGCGATCGACGCGCCCGACGCCATCATTCCGATCCGCACGCTGCGCAACATCAGCCTGAACCCGAACTTCGGCGGCGAGGTGATGGTGGTGAGCCTGGGCTGCGAGAAGCTGCAGCCCGAGCGGCTGCTGCCGCCGGGCACGATCGCGATCCGCGACGAACGGGGTGGGGACTCGACGACACCCGAGGCGCTCGATGTCGTGTGCCTGCAGGCGGAGGCACACGTCGGCTTCATGTCGATGATCGATTCGATCATGACAACGGCGCGCACGCACCTCGAGCGGCTGAACCGCCGCCGCCGCGAGACCTGCCCGGCCAGCGACCTGGTGGTGGGCGTGCAGTGCGGCGGCAGCGATGCGTTCAGCGGCGTCACCGCGAACCCGGCGGTCGGCTTCGCGACCGACCTGCTGGTGCGCGCCGGTGCCAGCGTGATGTTCTCGGAGACCACCGAGGTGCGCGACGGCATCGCGCAGCTCACCGCGCGCGCCGCGACGACCGAGATCGCCGAGGCGATGGTGCGCGAGATGGCCTGGTACGACGCCTACCTGCAGAAAGGCCGCGTCGACCGCAGCGCGAACACCACGCCGGGCAACAAGAAGGGTGGGCTGTCGAACATCGTCGAGAAGGCGATGGGC
Organism: Rhizobacter sp. P3_B12; assembly: GCF_056402895.1. Classification (NCBI taxonomy): domain Bacteria; kingdom Pseudomonadati; phylum Pseudomonadota; class Betaproteobacteria; order Burkholderiales; family Sphaerotilaceae; genus Rhizobacter; species Rhizobacter sp. P3_B12. The sequence goes on from NZ_JBFUGN010001016.1 coordinate 999, forward strand.
TCGATCGTCAAGAGCGGCAGTGCGCCGATCACCGGCGTGCTGTCACCGGGCGAGAAGCTCGCGACCAAGGGCCTCACCTACGTGGCCACGCCGGCCAGCGATTTCATCTGCGGCACGCTGCAGCTGGCGGCCGGCATGAACCTGCACATCTTCACGACGGGCCGAGGCACGCCGTACGGGCTGGCCGAGTGCCCGGTGATCAAGGTGGCGACGCGCAGCGACCTGGCGCGGCGCTGGCATGACCTGATGGATGTGAACGCCGGCCGCATCGCCGACGGCGACGCGACGATCGAAGACGTGGGCTGGGAACTGTTCCACCTGATGCTCGAGGTGGCGAGCGGCCGCACGAAGACCTGGGCGGAACGCTGGAAGCTTCACAACGCGCTGGTTCTGTTCAACCCGGCTCCGGTGACCTGAACGACGCGGCGGTTGCGCAGCAACCGCTTCAGCCTCGACAGCAGCGCGGCGCCGGCTACCGCGCAGAGCAGCGCAATGACGGCGAAGAAGACGGCGTTGCGAATGATGTCCACGCAGCGGAGCGTGCCGGCGGGTTCTTCGGTACGCGTCATGAAGAGGCCGACGTGCATCACCGAGAGGACGCCGACGGCGATGCAGAACAGCAGCCGGGAAACGACGCGCCACAGCGTCGGCGGTGGGTACATCACTTCACGCGGCGGAAGCGGGAGCGGCTCCAGCGGCGGGAGCAGTTCAGCCAGTTCCAGTGTCGTCAGCCCGGAGGGTCCGCGGCGCTCCGGGTCGGGTCGTTCGTTCGGTGACATCGATCAGCTCCCTGGTGGTGGTGGAGAGGGTCGAGTGTCTGGACGAATGATGCAGAAAATATGCAGAAACCTGATTCTGAGGAAAAACCCCGAGCCCGCTCGGGTCGGTCTCCGGCGCGCTCGTGCCGAAGGGCTCCGCCAGCCAGCGCCAGCGCACCCGGTTCTGGCGGTCCACCACCACGCGCGGCGTGTTCAGGTGATCGGTGTGGATGAAGTACACCAGCGGCTCGCCTGATGGGTTCGCCGGGTCGGGCGTGAACATCGCCATCGGCGTGTCGCGCAGCCACACGTATTCCCGCAGCGCGGCCCCGTTCTGGTCGTACTCGCCCAGCAGATGGCCCGCCTGGTCGTACACGAAGACCACCGTGCTTTGCGGCCCGGTGC
>NZ_JBFUGN010001017.1:0-2161 GCF_056402895.1 Rhizobacter sp. P3_B12
TTGCTGCGCCGCTCGATGAACATCGGCGCCAGCGGCGGCGCGGCGCTCACCGGGCCGGGCACCAGGCTCGGCGGCGGGCTCGCACAGGCACCCAGCGCCAGCACACACGCCGCTGCCGCACCACGTACCGCGTACTTCGGGGGTTTCATTCGAATCCTTGGATGAGTGCCCGCACCACCGGTGCGAGCTTGGTTCTTGTCGTGGCCCACTTGCTGGCGCCGAAGCCGGCGTCGTCGACGCTGTAGCCGCTGCTCGCGAGCAGCGCGCCGCCCGATCGCTGCAGGCTCATCGAGGCCGCGCTCAGGTAGGGCCGGGCCACCTCGCCGAACGGCGGCGTGTCCCAGTCCACCGTCGCCGCGTAGCGCAGCCAGACCTCGCAGTCGTCGGAGGTGGACCCGAGATTGGCGCCGGCTTCGTAGACGCGGCTCGCTACGCCGATGCCGCGCAACTCGGCCTGCAGCGCCGGCACCAGGTCGGGCAGCGGCGCGTTGCGGTTGAACTCGATGCACAGCCGCTTCACCGGCGCATCGCCGTAGTGCACGGTGTTGGTCGCATGCGACGGCGAGCGGCCGATCGCGAGCGAGGTGGCGCTGCCGGTGGCCTTCACCAGCTCCCAGGTGGGCACGGGGCTCAGGATCGAGCAACCGGTGAGGGCCAGGCAGGCAGCCGCCAGCGCGGCGAGGTGGATGTTCATCGCGGCCTCAGACGATCTCGTCGATGCGGCCGGCCAGGTCGAGCCCGGCCCGTGCCGCATAGCCGGCCGCCACCTGCACCGCGTCGCCGACCAGGCCGTCGGGTTCGCCGAGCGCCGCGAGCGCGAGGTGGGCGGCCAGCAGCATGGGGTCGGGCCCATCGCCCGCATCGCTGTCGGCTCGCGCCCGGCCTTCGTCGCTGAGCGAGACGGTGCTGCCGCCGGTGGTGCCGGCCGGAGCTGGCGCCGCGGCGGCCCGGGCCGGCGGCGCGGCCGAAGTCGTGGCCGGCGCGGCATGCGCCGCGGAAGCGCCCGCGCCGATCGAAGCTGCGTGCTCCATCTCAGGCGGTCTGGCGCGGCGTGGCGGCGGCGGCGAGCGACACCGTCGAGAGCGAGCTCGCCAGGTCGGGCTTCGGCGGCACTGGTGCGGCAGCGGCCGGTGCTGCCTCGGCAGCCTCTGCCGCCGGAGTGGCTGCCGGCTTCAGGCTGGAACCGAATCCACTGGCAGCTCCTGCCGATGGCGTGGTGGCAGGCTTCGGAAGGGAACGGGCCGACAGGTCGGCGGAGGGGCGGGCGACGTGCATGGTGCGTCATGGAGGGGTTGCGATGAGAGTGAATTGTTCTCATCGCCAGCCCGCCCGATCGCCGGAAAAGCATGTCGCGCGGCGACGGCGAGGGGTCTTGGGTGATGGATATCACCCACGGGCTGCGTGCGCTGGCAGACAGACGGCGTGCGCAGCGTCTGCCATGGTCGTCGCAGTCCACCCGCTCCCGTCCCCTCCCCCTTCCCACTTCAAAGGAGTTCTCCCATGAGACTCGTTCATTTGCCACGCCTGGCCTTCCTGGCGCTCGCGGCGCTCGCCGTCGCAGGCTGCGCGTCCGGACCGCCGCCCACCGAACAGATGGCCGCCGCGAAGGCCGCGGTCGACAGCGCCGATGCCACCGGCGCCCCGGCCTACGCACCCACCGAAACCCGCCTGGCCGCCGACAAGCTCGCCGGGGCGAAGAAGGCCCTGGCCGACAAGGACTACGTGCTCGCGAAGCAGCTCGCCGACGAGAGCCAGCTCGACGCACAACTCGCCGTTCGCAAGATGCAGACCGCCAAGTCCAGCCAGGCAGCCGATGCAGCCCGCAAGGCCGCGTCCACCGGAGGTACCCAATGAACCACGCCATCCACCCGATCCTCACCGTCAGCGCGCTCGCCGCCGTGCTGATGGGTTGCAGCACCGTGCCCGCGCCGAACGCCGCGCTCGACCGCGCACGCGCCAGCTACCAGCAGCTGGAGACCGACCCGAAGGCGAATGAGTTCGCCGCACCGGAGATGACACTGGCCCGCGACGCGCTGACCAGCGCCGAAGCGTCGCGCACCCGCGGCGAGACGCTGCGCAGCGTCGACCACCACGCCTACCTGGCACAGCAGCGCGTGGCGATCGCGCGCGAAGCCATCAGCGCCCGCACCTGGGACAAGGC
>NZ_JBFUGN010001018.1:0-2148 GCF_056402895.1 Rhizobacter sp. P3_B12
GCAGCCGCTGTACCTCAACCAGCTCGGCATCACCTACCGCCAGCAGGGCCAGTTCACGAAGGCCAAGGACGCCTACGAGCGCGCCATCGCGCTCGATGCCGGCTATGCGGCGCCGCTGCTGAACCTCGGCATCCTGTACGACCTGTATCTGTGGGATGTTGCACAGGCCGGCGACCTGTATGGCCGGTATCTTGCGTTGACTCCGGGTGGCGATGCCACGGTGACCAAATGGGTCGCAGATCTGAAGAATCGTAAGCAGCCTGCCGCGGCGCCCGCGCCGGCCGCGGCTGCGAACCGGAAGGAAAAACCATGAAGTCCCGAGACCCCTTGCGCATGCCACTGACGGTGGCTGCGGTGTTCGCGATGCTGATCGCCGCCGGCCTCGCGCCCGCGTGGGCGCAGGACCGCGCCGACATCAAGGGCTCGCAGATCATCGGCAACCGCGAGCTGCCGAAGGTGCTGTACATCGTGCCGTGGAAGAAGCCGCTGGCCGGCGACCAGAGCGGCCGCCCCGCCGTCAGCGTGCTCGACGAGGCGCTCGCGCCGGTCGACCGCGACGTGTTCCGCCGCCAGGTCCAGTACGACACGCTGACGCAGCCGGTGGCTGCCGCCACACCCACACCCACCRCAGCCGCCAAGTAGCGACACCCGCGCGCCTGCCGTTTTTTGTCGAATCACAGAGTAGTTTCCATCGGAGATCAGAGATGAATGCGTTCAACACAGCAGTGAAGTTTTTCCAGGATTGCGGCTTGTTCATCTATCCGAGCTTGTTGATCATGGCGATCGGCCTGGCGATCGGGATCGAGCGCTACATCGTGCTGAACAAGGCGCGCAGCGAGAACCGCAAGCTCTGGTCGCACGTGCTGCCGATGTTGCAGAACGGCCGCTTCAAGGAAGTGCAGAACGTCACCGCGAACTCCGATGCCGCGATCGGCAAGATCGTCAACTACGGCCTGACCCGCATGCAGAGCCCGGGCCGCCGTGAAGACTTCGACGCCGCGATGGAAGAGGGCATGATGGAAATCGTGCCGCGCCTGGAGAAGCGCACGCACTACATCGCGACCTTCGCGAACGTGATCACGCTGGTCGGCCTGCTGGGCACGATCATGGGCCTGATCAAGGGCTTCACCGCGGTGGCGCAGGTCAACCCGGCCGAGAAGGCCGAGATGCTGTCGGCCTCGATCTCGATCGCGATGAACAACACCGCGTTCGCGCTGATGGTCGCGATCCCGTTCCTGCTGCTGCACTCGTTCCTGCAGGCCAAGACGGCCGAAATCGTCGACGGCCTCGAGGCCGCCAAGATCAGCTTCCTGAACCTGGTGCAGCGCCTGAAGGCCGAGCAGAGCACCGGAGCGCGCTGAGATGGCTGCTCGTCGTCGCCTGCGAAAGGAAACGGCGCACCTGGAGATCACCGCGTTCATCAACCTGATCGTGGTGCTGGTGCCGTTCCTGCTGTCGACCGCCGTGTTCACGAGGCTGTCGGTGATCGACCTGTCGTTGCCGGCGAAGAACTCCGGCGTGGAGCAACTGAAGGTGGACAACCTTCAGCTGGAGGTGGTGCTGCGCCCGGATTCGCTGGAAGTCGGCGACCGCCTGGGCGGGCTGATCCAGCGCATCCCGAACAACGCGAAGGGGTATGACACCGCGGCCTTGTCGACGCTGATCCAGCAGATCAAGGTCAAGTTTCCGGACAAGGTGGATGCCAGCGTGCTGGCCGAGCCGAACACCTCGTACGACGCGCTCGTGCAGGTGATGGATGCGGTGCGCGTCGTCGCCACGCCCAAGGGGCCGGCGGTGGTGCACACCGAAATGTTCCCCAACATCTCGATCGGCGATGCGCCGGTCGTCAAGCGATAGGGACGGGGGCCATGGCACTGATGACACCGCTGCAGAAGCGGGCCGAGCGCCGCGCGCGCAACCAGACGGGGCTCGACATGAACCTCGTCTCGCTGATCGACGTGTTCACGATCCTGATCTTCTTCCTGCTCTCGAACGCGACCGGCGTCGAGCTGCTGCCGAGCCCGAAGGCGGTGCAGCTGCCGGAGTCGACGGCCGAGAAGGAGCCGAAGCAGAACGTGGTGCTGGTGGTGAGCGGCACCGAGATCCTCGTCGAGGGCCGCAAGGTCGCCAACGTGGCCGACGTGATGG
>NZ_JBFUGN010001019.1:0-2683 GCF_056402895.1 Rhizobacter sp. P3_B12
CGGCCATACCATTCGGGTTGACTCTCAGAGATTGCTCGAAGTCTCGCAAGGCTTCTCGATTCTTCCCTAGCTCCACGGCCATACCATTCGGGTTGACTCTCAGAGATTGCTCGAAGTCTCGCAAGGCTTCTCGATTCTTCCCTAGCTCCATGTACGTGAATGCGCGGTTGTCGATCGCTTCGTAGAACAAAGGGAACAGGTCGATTGCCTCGCTGTACTCTGCGATTGCCTCTTCTCTCTTTCCCTGGTCACCAAGTGCATATGCCCGCTTGTAATGCTCATTGGCTTTGCGAACGATCTCTTTGGAATCTTGACCTGTGAAGGAGATGTAGCGAGGAAAGTCAGTCAGCTTGAGGTACTCGATAAAGCCCACGAGCTCTTCTTTGGAGGGAGCTTGATTTCCAATTCGCTCCCACCCCTGACTAAAACTTCTTGCGTCTATAGGTGCATGCCAAGCCAAGACCGAGGCCTTTCGAAGCGATTCAACGGTTGGCTTGGATGAGGTCGATTTGAATGTCAGGCAGTGAGCTGCTGCTGACCCGTCGGGCCATGCATCAACCGCCAGGACCTTGATGGCCGACCAGCCGTTCGTGTCCTTCTGAACGATGAGATCACCAGTCTTCAAAGAGAGCTTCTCCTTTGTACTCGGATCGTCATGCGCCTGAGCGGAAGAAATGCCCAGCGCGGAAAGGATGACGGCGCAAAGTGTGGCGATGGTTCGAAGCATGGTTGTCGTTCAACGTTGGACGTGAAAAGCCTGGACATCATTCTTTGCGAGCAAGTAGGTTGGTGCTCCCCATACTGATGTGTTCGCTCGTTTGAAGAAGGAGCTCCGAAGCGCCCGAGGTTCTGGCCATCGACAGGCACTCTGCCATCAGGGACCGCGCGGCTCCCTTGCGCGCGCAGGCGGGAACGACGCCCAGTAGCTGAATGTGGGCTACGTTGCCCTGATACAGAGGATGGCTCGTGCTGCCGGGCGCGAAGAACGCCACAGCGCCGACAAGCTCAGCTTGCTGTTCGGCGAGCAGCCAAACGCCGAGACTCGCGTACCGTGCCACCGCTCCAGGCAGATTCCCTGCAAAGCTCGCAGCGTCATTGCTCGACATACGTTGCATAACCGGTTCGTACGCGACGGCCAGCATGTCGCCGATGCGTTCGGTATCGGCAGCGCTGGCTTGGCGGGCATGAATGTTGTCAAGACGCACGCTGCACCTCACCGGGAATGGCGGCATACAGCCAGTAGTCGGTAGGTGTGCCTCGCACGAGCCTGAAATTCCGAACAAGGCCTTCCCGCTGGAAGCCGCATCGTTCCAGAACACGTTGCGATCGAACGTTTGGCAAGACAGTAGTGGCCTGGATTCTGTGCCACCCCTTAACTTCGAAGGCCCAAAGAGCAGCGGCCCGGCATRCAGCCGTCGCGATGCCTTGCCCCCAATGGTCAGGTGCCACATCGTATGTGACCTCTGCTGTGCCAAACGTGGCAGAGATGGTGTGGAAGCCGACGGTGGCAATGATTTCCTCACTCCGCTCCTGGAGAAGCACGTAGCGCAGAGGTGTGTTGGGCTCACCAGCCAGCGTGCGGCGAATCTCGGCTCGGACGTCGTCCACAGTTTCAGCTGTGGAACTCGTGTACCGCTTCACCTCCGGCAGGCACGCATACCTGGCCCAAGAGTCCGCGTCTTCGAGCCGAACTGGACGCACAGAAAAGCCTGGAATCAGTGGCGGTCGCGTGAGCATGGGTTTCGTCCGGCCCAACGTGGTCGGGCGGAAGTAGCATCCCGATATCGTACTTGGCTCAAGCCACGAGACATCTCCAGAAAGCGGACCCCGGCGAACTTCTGCTTCTGGCCGACAGGGTATGTTCGCGACATCGCCTGCAACCTGCCGGTCGCCGGCTGGGTCTTCACCGCTGGACGACCACTTCCAGGGCGAGGGACGGAGGGGCCCAATCGGCCCGATAGTGACCTTCACGGATGGACGAGGACGCCGGCGTCCTCAGCGGAGTCGGCTGTTCCGCCACCGTAGACCTGCAAGTTGGGCCGCCAGACGCGCTCGATCTCGGGCGCCGGGGCCTCGTCGCGTCGACTGTGCGCGCAGCGCCTGCGAGGGTCACCGAGACGCCCGCGACGTTTTGGGTCTGGACCCGAGCGCCGGACCAGTCGCTGTTCGATGTCAATCGAATCGGTCTGAATTTGCATCCTGTTGCATGGCGTCTCGCTGCGCCAACGCCCCTGCGCGGCATCCGTCGACTCCGCAAGTTTCGTCAGTTTTCCTGACATCGCGACTCACACACTRGCGCCGAAATYGAGGGCGCRGCATGTCGAATGCGATGGGCGCGCCGCACCAACGTTGACGCAACAGGATCTTCACGATGAGCATGCCGAGCCAACGCCCCAACCGCGCCACTGCGACAAGCGCACTGCTGTGCGCCATGGTGCTGTCTGCCTGCGGCGGAGGCCATGACTCGGACACCGCGGCGGCACCGGTTGGGTCCGCACCCGCACCCGCACCCGCACCTGCGCCTGCCCAGGCCACCACCTGGAAGAGCGTGAAGTTCGGCGGCGGCGGCTACGTTAGCGGCCTCGTCTTCCATCCGACCACCGCCAATCTGCTGTACGCGCGCACCGACGTCGGTGGTGCCTATCGCTGGAACCAGGGCACGTCGTCCTGGACGCCCATCACC
>NZ_JBFUGN010001020.1:0-2141 GCF_056402895.1 Rhizobacter sp. P3_B12
GACCTGGAGGCACTGGCCACGGCCGCCGCGGCCGCGTTCGACAGCCCGCCGCGCGAGGTGCTGCGCATCGCATCGACGATGCTGCAGCACGCGAGCGGCCGCCGCTTCTTCGACCGCAGCGGCCTGCTGTGGGCGGGCAACGAGGTCGCGGTGGCGCAGGGCGACCAGCCGCTGCGCATCGACCGGCTGGTGGCGCTGGACGAAGGCGGCCGGCGCGTCTGGTGGGTGCTCGACTACAAGCTCGCCCACAAGCCGCAGGCGCAGCAGGCCTACCACGAGCAGATGCAGCGCTACCGCGACGCGGTGCAGGCGCTGCAGCCCGGCGAGCCGGTGCGCTGTGCGCTGATCGGCGGCACCGGCGAGGTCGTCGAGCTCGACATCTGACGCACGAAAAGCAGCCTCGCCGTCTGAAATTGGCACGGCTTTTCCGGGTTCATCAGCGCACCACGATGCGGCATTCGGTCGTCCAATAAGGCAACTTCGTCACATCGCGCCTCGCTCATGTCCGTTCCGGAGACTCCTGCCGCCAAGACCGCGCCGACACGCGCGTTCGGGCGCTATCAGCTGCGTCAGCTGCTGGGCAAGAGCGACCGCAGCATGGTGTGGCTCGCGTTCGACCCGCGCGCCTCGCAGGAGGTGATGCTGACGCTGCCGCGCGTGCAGCCCGCCGACGCAGCCGGCCTCGAGGCCTGGACGCGCGACGCCAGGCTCGCCGCCCGGCTCGACCACCCGAACCTGGCCCACGTGATCGAAGTGGGCGTGCAGGACCATTGGCCGTACGTCGCGGTCGACCGCGCGCTCGGCAGCACGCTGGCCGAACGGCTCGCGGCCACGCCCGGGCTGACGGCCAACGAAGCGGTGGGCTGGATGATCCAGGCGCTGGAAGGCCTGGCCTTCGCGCATGAAGCCGGCGTGGCGCACCGCGACCTGCAACTGCACCACGTGCTGCTCAGCGAGCAGGGCACGGTGCGCGTGATGGCGCTGGCCGTCGCCTCGGCACCGCCCGCCACCGGCGAGGCGGCCGCCGCCGACCGCGCCCACGACCGCGCGATGCCGATGGACCCGAACCAGCTGCGCGCCTCCCGCCTCGCGGCCGAGCGCGACGTGCTCTGTGCCGGCCTGGTGCTGCACCAGCTGCTGTGCGGCCAGCCGGCGCTCGACGAACCCGACACCGCCCGCGTGATCGAGCGCCTGCCGCCGACCGGCCGCGAGATCATCCGCCTGCCCTGGGGCACGCCGAAGCCGATTCCCGATGCGCTGCGCGCCATCGCCAACCGCGCGACCGACCGCCAGGAGCGCCAGCGCTATCACAGCGCCCGCACCCTGCTGCGCGCGATGTCGGGCTGGCGCGAGACCGATGCGCAGGACAGCGGCGGCGCGATCGCGCTGCTGATCGACCGCATGCGCAGCATCGGCCACCTGCCGGCGGCCCCCGGCGTTGCGCAGCGCGTGGGCCGGCTCGCGATGGCCGAGGGCCAGCGCACCGACGAGATCGCCCAGCAGATCCTGCAGGACATGGCGCTCAGCTTCGAGCTGCTGCGCACCGTCAATTCGGCGCAGGTGCAGGGCACGCAGATTTCCGGCAACGGCCCGGTGCTGACGATCCGCCGCGCGGTCGCGCTGATGGGGCTGAAGGGCGTGCGCAGTGCGGCCGCGGTGCTGCGGCCGTGGCCCGGGCCGCTGTCGCCCGTGCATGCCGATGCCTTGCAGAAGCTGATGGACCGCGTGCGCCTGGCCGGCCACACCGCGCAGGTGCTGCGCCCGGCGGGCTACGACCCCGAGGTGATCTACCTGATCGCGACGCTGCAGAACCTGGGCCGCCTGATGGTGCAGTACCACTTCCCCGATGAAGCCGAACAGATCCGCCAGCTGATGCAGCCGATCCCGCCTGCCGAGCCGGGCGAGGCCGAGCAGCCGGGCATGACGGAAGAGGGCGCGTCGTTCGCGGTGCTCGGCGTCGACAGCGAACTGCTGGGCGCCGCCGTGGCGCGCCACTGGGGCTTGAACGACGAGGTGCTGCACATGGTGCGCCGGCTGCCGGCCGGCCGCCCGGTGCGCAGCGCCGACAGCGATGGCGACGTGCTGCGCATTGCCGCGAGCGCCGCCAACGAGGCGGTCGACGTGGTGAGCCAGCTGCCCGC
>NZ_JBFUGN010001021.1:0-2140 GCF_056402895.1 Rhizobacter sp. P3_B12
GCACGCGCCGCGCTGCGCCCTCGTGGTTCGCCGCCCGGCGGGCCAGCGACTCGATGAGGCGGAAGCGCACCGGATCGACCTGCGGCGCTCCGCGCTCGCGCAGCGCCTCGATCGCTGCGTCAACCATGCGACGGTGCCGACGCGGCGCGCGAAGGCCGGGGGGTGGGTGCCATCTCGACGCGCCGGTTGCGCGAGCGGCCGTCGGCATCGGCGTTCGACGCCACCGGCTGCTCCGCGCCGAAGGCCGCCGCGAAGACCGATGCCGACGGCACGCCCTCCTCGATCAGCGTGCGCGTCACCGTCAGCGCGCGCTGGGCCGACAGCTCCCAGTTGTCGGCGAACTGCCGGTTGCCGCCGCGCACCTGGCGGTCGTCGGTGAAGCCGCTGATCATCAGCACCTCGTCGCGCGAGCGCAGGTAGGCGGCGAGCGGCGCGGCCAGGCTCGTCAGCAGCTGCCGGCCTTCGGGCTGCAGGTCGGCCGAATTGAAGGCGAACAGCACGCTGCCGCTGATGCCGATGCGGCCGTGGTCCAGCGTCACCCGGCCCGCGGCGAGCGGTGCGGCCAGCGCGCGCTCCAACGCCTGGCGCCGCTGCTCCTCGAGCTGGTGCTGCTTCACCTCGTTCTCGAGCCGGCTCGCCAGCTCCAGCTGCGCGCCGATCGCGCACAGCAGGATCAGCACGAAGGCGCCGAGCAGGCCGGCCATCAGATCGCCGAAGACGGCCCACACCGGCGTCGTCGATTCCAGGCCCGCGTCGATCTCGTCCATCAGCGCACCGCCGCCGTGGCCGGGGGCGCCGGGGCCACGGGGGCCGCCTTGCCGGAGAGCCGCTGCAGGTCCTCGATGATCTGCTTCTGCGACAGCAGGCTCAGGTCGATGACCTCGCGCGCCTGCGCCACGTAGTAGGCGAGCTGCTCATCGCTGCGCGCCAGCGACTTGCCGAGCGCGCTGTCAATGCGCTGCAGCTGGTTCACCAGCTTGTCGTTCGATTGGCCGAACAGCTCGACCGCCAGGCCGAACGCATCGCCGAGACTCGCGACCTCGACCGCGCTGCCGGTGACCTGCGCGGCCACCGCGGCGAGCTTGTCGGTCTGCGCATCGACCTGTTCGCCGAAGCGGGTGCCGACGCGATCGAGCAGCGCCGCCGACGAGCCGACCAGCGCATCGATCGCGCCGCGCTGCTCGGTGGCGGCCTGCTGCACGGTGTCGAGCAGCGAGCCGAGCGTGCCGAGGATGCGGGCGCGCTCGTCGAGCAGCGTGTTGTCGCGCGCCACGCTGTCGGACAGCTTCTGGCGCAGCTCGACGATCACCTCGGCCGCGGCACGCGGGGCTTCGGAGGCGGCCTGCAGCAAGCGCGCGATCTCGGCGGTGGTCGCCTTGGCTTGCGATTCGGCCTGGGCCGTGATGTCGCGGGCGCTGCGCTCCATCGTCTCGCAGACCTGCTGCTGCTGCGCAAGGCTGCGCGATCCGGCCTGCTGCCATTCGTGCCGCAGCGAAGCGGCCATCGATTCGAGGCTGTCCGCCATCGCGGCCAGGCGTTCCTGTTCTTGCAATGCCGACGCCGATTGCAGATCGGCATGCGATTGCGCCACCGTTCCCAGCAGCGCCGTCGACCGTTGCTCGAAGGCCTGCGCAAAGCCATCGAGCGAGGATTGCCAGGTGCTGGCGAGCGTCGCGTGCAGCGAGGCGGTCTCGCGCGCGACACCGGCCATCGTCGCCTCGACGGCCGGGCCGATCGTGGCGCCGGCCAGGCGGGCGCTCTCGGCCAGGCTCTCCTTCAGCGTGCGATCGACCGACGCGGCGAGCGCGGTGAAGGCCGCCTCGGCCGTGCCGTGGAAGCGCTCCTGGCTGGCCAGCAGGCGGGCGTTCGTCGCCTCGGCTTGCCTCTCCATCGCCTGCATCACCGCGTGCAGGCCCTCGACCAGCGCGGGCATCTGCTCGACCTGGCGCTGCATCAGCTTCAGCGATTCCTCGCGCTGGTGCACCCCCGAGAAGGGGCGCAGCGTGGTGGCGATCTTCGCGTCGAGCGCCTGCAGCGCCTGCACGCGCTCGCGGCGGGCCAGCGCCGACAGCAGGCCGAGTGCGGCCGAGGTGGCGACACCGGCGATCGAGGTGCCGAACGCGACGCCCAGGCCCTGCAC
>NZ_JBFUGN010001022.1:0-2139 GCF_056402895.1 Rhizobacter sp. P3_B12
GCTCACAGGCTTGCTACCGGGCCCGTTCAGCTTGCCGCTCTGGTCCGCCTTGAGCCAGTTGTGCAGCGTCTGATCAGCCACGCCCAGCACCTTCGACACCACCGCCAGGCTCTGCCCACCCTTGACCATCCGCACCGCCTCAAGCTTGAATTCCAGCGTGTAGCGCGCTCTCTTTGCCTTCGTCACTTTCGTTCTCCTTGCCTGGATTGAACCACTCAGCAAGGGATACGGATTCCGCGGGCAAGGTCATTGTGGCGGGGCTTCGACAGGCTCAGCCCGACCCTTCGACAGGCTCAGGGCGAGCGGATTTCAGACGTAGCGGTTCAGCAGGTTCTCCATCGCCTCCTGGCGGCCGGATTTCGGCTGCACGTCGGCATTGCGATCCAGCACGCGCTGCGCCACCGCGTCCAGCGTCAGCTCGCCCTTCAGCACCTGCTGGCCGAACGCGCCGCGCCAGCCGGCGTAGCGCTGCTGCACCGCCGATTCCAGCTTGCCTTCCTGGATCATCCGCTCGGCCGCCAGCAGCGCGCGGGCGCACAGGTCCATCGCGCCGACGTGGCCGTGGAACAGGTCTTCGGCGTCGATCGACTGGCGCCGCACCTTGGCGTCGAAGTTCAGCCCGCCGCTCGTGAAGCCGCCGGCGCGCTGGATGTGGAACATCGCCAGCGCCATCTCCGGCAGGTTGTTCGGGAACTGGTCGGTGTCCCAGCCGCACTGCATGTCGCCGCGGTTCATGTCGACCGAACCGAAGATGCCGAGCGCCGCCGCGGTCGCGATCTCGTGCTCGAAGCTGTGGCCCGACAGCGTCGCGTGGTTGGCCTCGATGTTGACCTTCACGTCGTTCTCGAGGCCGTAGGTCTTCAGGAAACCGTAGACGGTGGCGACGTCGAAGTCGTACTGGTGCTTGGTCGGCTCGCGCGGCTTCGGCTCGATCAGGATCGGCCCCTTCAGCCCGATCTTGTGCTTGTGATCGACCGCCATCGCGAGCAGCCGGCCCATCTGCTGCAGCTCCGACTTCAGGTCGGTGTTCAGCAGCGTCTCGTAGCCCTCGCGGCCGCCCCACATCACGTAGTTGGCGCCGCCCAGCCGCACGGTGGCGTCCATCGCCTCCTTGACCTGCAGCGCCGCCATCGCGAACACCTCGGGATCGGGGTTGGTCGCCGCGCCCGACATGAAGCGCCGGTGCGAGAACAGGTTGGCCGTGCCCCACAGCAGCTTCACGCCGGTGGCCTGCTGCTTCTCGCCGAGCAGGTCGACGGTGCGGCGCAGCCACTCGACGCTCTCGCGCGGCGTGCTGCCTTCAGCCACCACGTCGCGGTCGTGGAAGCAGTAGTACGGGATGCCGAGCTTGCTGAAGAAATCGAACGCGACATCGGCCTTCACGCGCGCCTGCTCCAGCGGGTCGGCGATCTGGTGCCACGGGCGCTGGAAGCTGTCGCCGCCGAACGGGTCGCGGCCGTCCCACACGAAGCTGTGCCAGTAGCAGGCGGCGAAGCGCAGCTGCTCTTCCATGCGCTTGCCGAGCACGACACGGTCCTTGTCGTACCAGTGGAAGGCAAGCGGGTTGTCGCTCTCGGGGCCTTCGTATTTGATCGGGGCGATGCCCTTGAAGAAGTCGCTCATGTCATGTCTCCTGGTGAATCAGGCTGCGGCAAAGGCGGCCCGCAGCGTCGGGTAAAGCGTCTTGAATCGGTCGTGGCGGGCCAGCAGCGCATCGCGGCGCGCGGCGGGCTCGGGCAGGTATTCGGTGTTCAGCGCGGGCGCGAGGCACACCTCGGCCTCGCTGCCGCCGGTGGCCAGCCACGCCAGGCGCGCGGCGCCGAGCGCCCCGCCGGCCTCGCCGCCATGCACGGTGCGCACCGGCACGCCGTACAGCGTGGCGAACAGCTGCGCCCACAGCGGGCTGCGCGAGCCGCCGCCGACGATCGTCAGCGGGCCCACCGTGGTGCCGGCGGCCTGCAAGGCATGCAGCCCGTCGAGCATGCCGAAGGCCACGCCTTCGAGCACCGACCAGCCGAGGTGCGCCGCCGTCGTGTCGTGCGACAGGCCGAAGAACACGCCGCGCGCCGTGGCATCGTTGTGCGGCGTGCGCTCGCCGCCGAGGTAGGGCAGGAACAGCGGCGCGGCCGCCTGGCCGGC
>NZ_JBFUGN010001023.1:0-2139 GCF_056402895.1 Rhizobacter sp. P3_B12
GTTCTTCGTGATGATCTGCTCCATGTTCTTCTGCGCGACCTCGGGCTTCCAGCCGTGTTCTTCGTGATGATCTGCTCCATGTTCTTCTGCGCGACCTCGGGCTTCCAGCCGTCGGTGTACTCCTCGCCGACGATCTTGATGTCACCCTTCTTGACGGCGGCGTCGATCACCTCCTGCTGGCCTTCGCGCAGGAAGTTCGCGTTCGGGTCGGTCGGCGAGCCCTTGATCATCACGTAGTTGCCCTTGGGCTGGGCCTTGAAGACGGCGCGCGCCTGCAGGCGGCCGACTTCCTTGTTGTCGAAGGTGATGTAGAAGACGCCGGGCGCCTCGATCAGGCGGTCGTAGGCCACCACCGGCACCTTCTGCTTCGCGGCCTTGTTGACGGCCGGCAGGATCGCGTCCTTGTCCATCGCCAGCACGATCAGCACCTTGGCGCCCTTGGACATCAGGCCCTCGATGTCGGCCAGCTGCTTCTCGGGCGAGCCGCCGGCATCGGCGCTCACGTACTTGGCGCCGAGCTTCTCGAGCTGGGCCTTGATGGCCGCCTCGTCGGTCTTCCAGCGTTCTTCCTGGAAGTTCGACCAGCTGACGCCGACGGTGAGCTGCGCCTGGGCGGCGGTGCTGAGGGATCCGAAAGCGAGCGCGAACGCGACGGCGCCCAGGGTGTGCTTGAACTGCATGTCTCTCTCCTGTCTTGTGGGGGTCTGTCTTGTGGGAGCATCACTTCGGCCGCCGGCGGGCGCAAGTTGGGCCGCGTCGACATAGTTTGAGTGACGAACGAAATGTGACTTCTCGCGGCCAAGCCCACATCGGGAGAAGCCCTGAGCCGCGGTCAAGCGGCTCCGGACTGGTAACCCTTTTTTCTTTCGCGGTCGAACTGGTCGTACTTTCTCGCGATCGCTTCATCACCGAAATTGCCTTCGACCCGATCCAGGGAGGGCAGTCCGTCGAGCCCCTCAAGAGACGGCGCAACCTGCGTCCAGATGGAGCGATCCTGACGCGGACCGATGTAGCGCAACAGGTAGTCATCGAGGATGCGCTTGCCGGGGGAAGCAATCTCGTCGCTCAGTGCCCGCAGATACTCGGGCTTGCGCGTCCCGTGCCAGTCGATGGAGAAGTCTGCACGATGGCACAACTCCGCATGCACGATCAGCATCGTTCGACCATTTCCGTCCAGAAATGGGTGCCCGTAGGCAAAGAGCCCCATCACCAAGCCCGGCGCTTCGCTCATCCTCTTGTTGTCGTGCCCCAGGCGAAGTCCTTCTTCGACAGCCAAGCGAGCAGAGGCCGGGTGCGAGAACAAGGTCTCCCCCTTGGAGATGGCACATTCCGGAGCCACGACAAGGCGATCCTGTCCGGCCCACGGATAGAGGCCCCGAAACAGGAGCCGGTGGACTTCGAGGAAGTCCGCATAGGCGACGCTCGGAAGCTTCGCGAGAAACGCCACCGCATCAGGCAGATTGGCGCGGAAAAGCTCGTGCTCGACACGCTTCACGATCCGCAGATCCTTCTCGCCTGCGGAATTGCGGAGATAACCCGCGGTCGCGAAATCCTTGAAGGGGTCAAACACCCTTCCTCTCCCTCAGGTGGTTGACGAGCAAGGCGGTCATCTCACTGTCCGTGACCTTGTGGGCTCGCTTCAATGCCACCAGCAGGTCCGCGGTTTCATCGGACTGCACGTCATCGCCGGCAAGTCGGGTCGCCGCTTCAGCCCACTCGTCTGCAAAGGTCCTTGTGTAGGAGACCCGATGCTGACGGGCGAGGTCCACAACGTACTGACGCACGCTGACGCTCGACTGGTGCGGCACGGTGTCGGTGCGAGGCTTCATCTCTGGCGCCTTCGAACAGGAAAGGCTTCATTCTACGGAGGCGCTGCAATAAAAAGGGCCCCGCAGGGCCCTTCGAAAGGAGTCGTCAGCAGGTCCGTCGATCAGAACCAGATCTCGGCCTGCGCACCATAGGACGTGCCCTTGGTGTCGCCGTTGGCGCGGTTGGTGACGCCGGCGCCGCCGTTCTCGGCCGCGTTGGCGGCCGCGTTCCACTTGGCCGTGGTCACGTACAGGCGCAGTTCCGGACGGTTCCAGAAGCCCGGGCCCGTCGACAGCGTCGGCGCGAACGTCAGCTTCGCCAGCTTCTGCG
>NZ_JBFUGN010001024.1:0-2136 GCF_056402895.1 Rhizobacter sp. P3_B12
GTGCCGAGGATGCCGCCCGACATGAAGACGATGGTGGCGAAGAGCACGTTGACCGTCGCCGTCTTTCCGCGCACCAGCCCGAGCTTGACGAACAGGAAGCTGATGACGGCGATCGCGAAGACCTCGAAGAAGCCCTCGACCCAGAGGTGCACGACCCACCAGCGCCAGTACTCGACCATCGACAGATGGGTGTGCTCGCCCCACATCAACCCGGCGCCGAACAGCAGCCCGATGGCGACGGTGGAAAGGAACAGCAAGCCGACGATCGACGACATTTCGTCCTTGCGCACGAGCGCCGGCCACAGCGCGCGGCCTACCAGCACCAGCCACAGCAACAGGCCGATGAACAGGAACCATTGCCAGAAGCGGCCGATGTCGACGTATTCCCAGCCTTGGTGGCCGAACCAGAAGTTGTTGGCCAGGCCCAGCTTCTGCATCACGGCGAACCACTGCCCGGTGAACGCGCCGACGACGATGACGACCAGGCAGGCGAACAGCAGGTTGACACCCAGGCGCTGGTACTTCGGTTCGTGCCCCGAGATCGCCGGGCCGATGTACAGGCCCGTCGCGAGCCACGCGACAGCGATCCACAGCACCGCCAGCTGTGTGTGCCAGCTGCGCGTCAGCGCGTAGGGCAGCACCTCGGACAGCGCGATGCCATAGGCGTTCTGACCTTCGACCTGGTAGTGCGCCGTGGTGGCGCCGAGCAGGATCTGCAGGAGGAACATGGCGACCACGAGCCAGAAGTACTTGGCCGTGGCCTTCATCGACGGCGTCGGCACCAGCCCGCTCAGCGGGTCTTGCTTCGGCGCAGCGAGCGCCTCGACCTTGTCCTTGTGATGCCAGACCGCGTTGTGCCAGGCCAGAAGGGCGATGCCGGCGAGCATGAACAGCACGCTGAACACGGTCCAGATGAAGGTCGGCGCGGTTGGCGTGTTGCCGACCAGCGGCTCGTAGGGCCAGTTCTGCGTGTAGCTCATCGCCTCGCCAGGACGCTCGGTGACCGCCGCCCAGCTGGTCCAGAAGAAGAACGCGCCGAGCGCGCGGCGGTGTTGCGCATCGGGCACCGTGTCCTCTCGCATCGCATAGCCTTCGCGCAGCGCATGGGTGGCTGGATCGTTCGAGAACAGGCTCGAGTAGTGCGACGCGACCCGCGTGATCGCCTGCGCGCGTTCGGCCGGAACGACGATGTGGCCGCTGGCGGCGTCGAACGTATTGCGCCGAATCAACGGGCGCAACTCGGCTTGCACGCGGGCTTGCTCGCCGGGGCCCAGATCTGCGTAGGCCATGTTGTTTGTGGCACGCGCGCGCAGATCGAACCACGCCGTGGCTTCGCGGTGCAACCAATCCGCTGACCAGTCCGGTGCCACCAGCGCACCATGGCCCCAGATCGAGCCGAGTTGCTGGCCGCCGATGCTTTGCCACACCTGGCGGCCGAGCTCGATGTCGGTGCGCGTGTAGACGATGTCGCCACGCTCGGTGACAACGGCTTGCGGCATTGGCGGTGCCTGGCGGTGGATCTCGGTGCCCATCCAGAGCAGCACGCCGAAGCCGACGATGAGCAGGGTGCAAAGCCCCAACCACAGCCTACCGGTAGTCGACATGGAACGATCTCCCTGGGTGGACATGCGCTGGCGGCCGCGACCGGATGTCGTGGATCCCCAAGCATCCGGCCGCACGAGGAAGCCGAAGCCCGCCGCGCTTTGCGATCGTCTTCAAGTCGGGAGGGCGCCGGCTGTGCGACAGCGCACATTGCGACTTCGACGAGTTGGCTGCCATCGTCCGGCGAAATGTTGTACCTCCCACGATGAGCGTATAAGCGTAATTGGTGCCTTGCACCATCGAACGCGCGATTCGCGAACGCTTTGCAGCCAGCGAGCCGAGTCATGGCCACGCACCTTCCAGACTTCCGCAATGTCGACGCGACTGCATCTGTCGGATACATCGCGGAAGTGCGCCGTCAAGAGAGGTTGCTCAGCACCGGCGCGCTGCAGAACGCGATTCTCAACAGTGCTAATTTCTCGAGCATTGCGACCGATGCGAAAGGGGTCATCCAGATCTTCAACGTAGGCGCAGCTCGGATGCTGTCTCTWAWACACATCTCCGAGCCCACGAGACCCGTTCCAATCTCGTATT
>NZ_JBFUGN010001025.1:0-2135 GCF_056402895.1 Rhizobacter sp. P3_B12
CCGAAGTCCGGGCGCATCGCGCGCTCGCCGGGATCAGTGCCGAGGATGATGAGGATCGCCTGCCGCACGTCCTCGTCGTAGGCGGAGGTGGCGGCCTGGCCGGCCTCGACCCGCACCGGGAAGGCCCAGCCCCTGCCGAGGAAGGTCGATGAGATCTGGGGCGCGGCCATCGCATCAGCCTCCGATTTCCACCAGCGGGCAACCCATCACGATGGGGGCACCGCAGCCGCTCATGTCGCCCATGCGGGCCGCGGGCCGCCCGCCGATCAGCACCGTCGCGCTGCCCTTGGCGATCGGCGTCGGCGGGTGCGGCCCGGCCGGCGGCGGCATCGAGCAGGCATGCAGGTCGCCCACCACGGCCGCCGGCAGGCCGCCGATCAGCACCATGGGCACGCCCGGCCCGGTGATGACGCCGGGGTGCGCTGTCGGGTCGCCGACTCTGGCTGCGGGAGGCATGGTGTGGTCCTGGCGTCAGTTGAGCTTGATCGGCAGGCCCTGCACGCTGCAGGGTCCGGTGGACTGGATGTTGACCATCGCGCCCTTGATGTCGACCTGCTGCAGGCCCTCGAGCGAGAGCTGCAGGGCCTTGAGCTCGATCTTCAGCGCCGACTGCACGGTGATGGTCTGCGACTTGTTGTCCATCGCGATCGACAGCGTGCCGGCGGTGTTCTCCAGCTTGATCTGCAGCGGGTCGATGGTGATCTTCTGCTGCGTGCTGCTGGTGATGGTGATCGACTGCAGTGCATCGTCGAACTCCACCTCGTGGCCCAGGCCGCCGGCCAGGCCGGTCTTGATGACGCGCTTGACGAGGAAGTCGCTCTGCAGCGTGAGCGGCGGGCGGTCCCCGGTGCTCCACAGGCCGCCGAGCACGTAGGCCGCGCTCGCATCGTTCTGCGCGAAGGCGACCAGCACCTCGTCGTCGATCTGCGGCACCCACACGAAGCCGCGGCCCGAGCCGCCGCCGACGGACGGCAGGCGGCACCACGGCTCCATGCCCGGGATCGACGGGATGCGCACCTGCACGCGGCCCTCGGACATCGCGTCCAGGTTGTTGGTGACGACGCCCGGCGAGATCGCGAAGCCCTCGTGCAGTGACTCGACGCCGAGCTGGTCCAGGCGTTCGAAGAGTTGGTCATCCATGGCGCGCGTCCCTGCTCATACCGTGAACTGCCCTTGCAGCCGCACCAGGCCGCCGCGCCCCTTGGGCAGCGGGATGGCGCCGAACCAGACCTCCTTGCGGGCCTGGAAGCTGGTGCGGTAGCCGCCGCCGTCGAGGGTGTGGGTGGCCGAGGTGATGCGGTACAGGCCGCCGAACTGGTCGCCCAGCCCTTCGAGGTTCACCACCCGGCTCGCCTTGATGCGCGGATCGCCGACCGTGCTGCCCGACCCGGTCAGCCGGTTGTTCAGCTTGGGCAGCAGCTCGGTGAGGATCTTGAACGGCGCCRTGGCGTAGCTCGTCGGCTTGATGGTCGTCACCTTGCCGGGCGCGAGCAGCTCGCCGAGCTGGCCGCCGGGCGTGATCGAGAGCTTGAACATCGCGCGGTCGTAGTCCCAGTTGAGCGCGATGGTGAAATCCATCTTGATGCTGTCGACCCAGACCTTGGCGGCCACGCCCTCGATGTCGCCCACGGTCGTGATGCGCGGCGTGAATTCGGTCAGCGTGGCGCCCCACTTGAGCGTCAGGCTGGGCGCGTAGTCCTGGATCAGGAACTGGAACTTGAGCACGCGGCCGTGCGGCTCGGCGGTGTGGTCGATGTACATCTGCCAGCCGTTCTCCTTCGCGACCTCGGTGAGGAACTGGAAGTCGTTGACGCCGCTTTGCTTGCGCACCGCCATCTGCGCGAACTGCGGGAAGGCGAGGAAGGTCGCCAGGCCGACCAGCGTCGACAGCGTGCCGCCGACCGGATCGAGCTCGGGGATCAGCGCATTGCTGCCGGCCACCAGCGCGGCGACCGCCGCATCGGGCAGCGGGAAGTTGCCGACCGACGGAATCTTGATCGCGAAGGCGCGGTCCTTGGTGCCCACCGACAGCCGCTGCAGGTAGTCCTGCGCGGTGAGCCGGATCATCGGGATGCCGCTCGACGGGAACGAGGGCTCGATGCCGGTGATCTCGCCGACGAACACCTCCTCGAGCG
>NZ_JBFUGN010001026.1:0-2134 GCF_056402895.1 Rhizobacter sp. P3_B12
CGCCGGTGCAGGTCAGCACCAGGAGGCTGCGGATCCACCACGGCGGCGGCCGGTTGCCCTTCGGCTCTTCGTAGAGCGCGCGGTTTTTCACGAAGGCGCGCAGCGCGACCAGCAGCAGCGCCGCGCAGCCGAAGCCCACCAGCGGCGACAGCAGCAGCGAGTAGCCGACCTTGGTGGCTTGCGCCCAGTCGACGCCGCTGGTGCCGTCGCGGCCGTGCATCAGCGCGTTGGCGATGCCCACGCCGATGATCGAGCCGATCAGCGTGTGGGACGACGAGGCCGGCAGCCCGAGCCACCAGGTGCCGAGGTTCCAGACGATCGCGGCGATCAGCAGCGCGAACACCATCGCGAAGCCGGCGCCCGAGCCGACCTGCAGGATCAGCTCGACCGGCAGCAGCGAGATGATGCCGAAGGCCACCGCGCCGCTGGACACCAGCACGCCGAGGAAGTTGAAGAAGCCCGACCAGACCACCGCGATGTTCGGCGGCATCGAATGGGTGTAGATGACGGTCGCGACCGCGTTGGCGGTGTCGTGGAAGCCGTTGACGAACTCGAAGCCGAGCGCGATCAGCAGCGCCACGCCCAGCAGCAGGAAGGGCAGCCAAGTGGTGACCGTGGTGCCGGCCGCGCTGATGTCGCCGACCAGGCTGTAGCCGGTGAACAGCAGGCCGGCGGCGAGCAGGCCGATGAACAGGATCGCCGTCAGCGGGCCGGGCTTGCGGTCCAGCGAGGGGCGCGACGATACGGGCAGCGTGCCGGCGGTGGTGGTGCTGGTGTTCATGGAGCCGGATCGTCGGACGGCGATGTGACAACGGCATGACGGCGGGCTGTCATGGTCCCGTCATGCGGCTGATGCACCGTCAGGCACCTGTGTCTTTCAACCTGCCGTACCCACCATGAGCGTGAACCCCGAACAAGACGAGTGGATGCAGCGCATCCACCGCGACCTGATGGACAGCTACGACGAGGAGCTCGAGCTGGAGATCGAGGACCGCGACCCGGACGGCACGCCGTCGGACCGTGAGCAGCGCCGCAGCTACTTCCGCGAGCTGTTCCGGCTGCAGGGCGAGCTGGTGAAGCTGCAGGACTGGGTGGTCGGCACGCGGCAGAAGGTGGTGATCCTGTTCGAGGGGCGCGACGCGGCCGGCAAGGGCGGCGTGATCAAGCGCATCACGCAGCGGCTGAACCCGCGGGTGTGCCGTGTTGCCGCGCTGCCGGCGCCGAACGACCGCGAGCGCACGCAGTGGTATTTCCAGCGCTATGCGACGCACCTGCCGGCGGCCGGCGAGATCGTGCTGTTCGACCGCAGCTGGTACAACCGTGCCGGCGTCGAGCGGGTGATGGGCTTCTGCACCGACGACGAGTACGAGGAGTTCTTCCGCACCGTGCCCGAGTTCGAGAAGATGCTGGTGCGCTCGGGCATCGTGCTGCTGAAGTACTGGTTCTCGATCACCGATGAAGAGCAGCACCTGCGCTTCCTTGGCCGCATCCACGATCCGCTGAAGCAGTGGAAGCTGAGCCCGATGGACCTGGAGTCGCGCCGCCGCTGGGAGGACTACACCAAGGCCAAGGAGATCATGCTGGAGCGCACGCACATCGCCGAGGCGCCGTGGTGGGTGGTGCAGGCGGTCGACAAGAAGAAGGCGCGGCTCAATTGCATCGCGCATTTGCTGGGGCAGCTGCCGTATGGGGAGGTGGCGCATGCGCCGATCGAGTTGCCGCAGCGGGTGCGGCACGATGATTACTTCCGGCAGCCGGTGCCTGAGCAGATGATCGTGCCTGAGGTGTACTGAACGTCTGTTGGCGCTTGCAAAGGCGCGGGYGGGGAGGCTGGGGCTCGCCGGTCGGTGCGGTCATCGCCCCWGGCGGGGCGATGACTCCCCTCCGCTGACTGRTTTCATGGCCCGTCGCCCAAACTCCCGCCACTCGCTTCGCTCGTTGTGGTCAAACAGTGGGCGACAGTCAGTTGACGAAGCGTGCTGCGCACGCGGGCCAWGAAACCAGCCAGCTCCGGCGCCCCGCCCTGATTGGCGCTCCCCAGCCTCCCCACCCGCGCCTTTGCGGMACCGCCGCRCTGTRTTKGGGGGAAAAGATTGAAGTGACCGACGAAGCGCGCSARCGCYCGCATGCTCGT
>NZ_JBFUGN010001027.1:0-2128 GCF_056402895.1 Rhizobacter sp. P3_B12
CTACTTCAGCGGCGCGGATGGATTCGCGACGACGCTCGAAGCGGTGCTGAAGGATCCGGCGCGACTGGCCGCGATGCAGCAAGCCAGCCGAGCCCGCTTCGAGGAATGCTTCACCTGGAACCACATCCTGGCGCAGTACGAGCAGCTGCTGCTGCAGTGGCTGCCGGTGGCTTCTGGTGCCGGTGCTCGTGAAGGCCGTGCTTCTTGATGCGCTGCTGTGTTCTTGCTTGCAAAGGCGCGGGTGGGCAGGCTGTGGCTCGCCGGCCGGTGCGGTCATTGCCCCTGGGGGGCAATGACTCCCCTGCGCTGACTGGTTTCATGGCCCGTCGCCGAAACTCCCTCCGCTCGCTTCGCTCGCTGTGGTCAAACAGTCGGCGACAGTCAGTTCACGAAGCGTGCTGGCGCACGCGGGCCAYGAAACCAGCCAGCTCCGGCGCCCCGTCCCTATTGGCGCTCCACAGCCTMCCCACCCGCGCCTTTGCGGCCACCACCSKKCTGTGTTKGGGGGAAAAGATTGAAGTGACCGACGAGCATKCGAGCGCYCGCGCGCTTCGTCGATCACTTCAATCTTTTCCACCCAACCAGAGCGGCTGGTGGTTAGCGGCGGGTGAGGGGATGGGCTGGGGGCGATTTCTGAGGCGACGGAGAAGATCGGCTTTGGGGATGGCGCGCGCCAGCGCGCTTCGTGAACTGACTCATCGGCACTGTTTGACCACAGAGAGCGAAGCGAGCGGAGGGAGTTTGCCGATGCATCCCCAAAGCCGATCTTCGCAGTGGAGTCGGCGCCCCCAGGGCGCCGACCGTCTCGGCATGAGCCTCCAGCCCATCCCCTCACCCGCCGCGACACGCAGAAACAGAAGCGACAAACGACTCACACGCACACATCGCCCATTCAGGGGGGATGCCCCCTCCAGCGGCCTCCCCCTTGCTTACGATCGCTTGTTGCCCCCGGCGCAAGAGAGCGAAGCCATGATGTCCCTGCCTGTCGAGGTCGAAGTTGCCAAGGCACTCATCGACGATTCCGCGTTCGTCACCATCCGCGGCGTGCGGCTGTCACTCGATGAACTGATCGAGCCCCGCCTGGCGGACATCACGCACCTCGATGAATTGCGATCCCGCATGCAGTCGGCCACGCCCTACCCCCACCTCGTCGTGCAGGACTGGTTCAACCCCCGCCTGCTGGAACTCGTGCACGAGGAATTCGAGGTGCTGCCCCGCGACCACTGGAGCACCCAGACCAATGCCTATGCCCGCGTCGAGCGCTCGCGCGTCGGCGCTCGCATGGGGCCGGCCAGCCAGCTGTATTTCTGGACGCTCGGCTCCAGCTTCTTCCTGCATGCGCTCTCGCACATCAGCGGCGTGCCCGACCTCGTCAGCGATGCCCACCTGTTCGGCGGCGGCCTGCACGAGACGCTGTCCGGCGGCTCGTTCGGCATCCATGCCGATTTCGACCGCCACCCGCGCACCGCCCTCAACAACGAGATGGTGTTCATCACCTACCTCAACAAGAACTGGCAGCCGCCGTGGCAAGGCGCCCTCGAACTGTGGGACGCCGACCGCAAGCAATGCGTCGGCACCGTCGAACCCGAGTTCGGCCGCTCGATCCTGATGAGCCACGGCCGCACCCACTACCACGGCCATTCGCGGCCGCTCGCGGTGCCCGAAGGCGTCACGCGGCGCTCCATCGCGGCCTACTACTACGCCAACCGCTTCGCCCGCGAAGACCGGCGCGAAGCCATGCTGTCGACCTACCTGTTCGCGAGCCGCAGCGACCGCAGCAAGCACGTGCTCAAGCAGATCCTGCCGCCGATCGTCGTCTCGGCGATCAAGCGGCTGGCCCGCCGATAATTCAGTCCCTCGCCCACACAACAAGACCTCCGGAAGAAACCGCCATGTCCACGCCCACCACCCCGCCGACCCCGCTGTCCGTCCTCCCCGTCATCATGGCCGGTGGCAGCGGCACGCGGCTGTGGCCGCTGTCGCGCGCCGGCTTCCCGAAGCAGTTCCTTGTGCTGTCGGGCAACCAGAGCCTGTTCCAGCAGGCGGTGCAGCGCGTCGAAAGCCTCGGCGCCGCCGACATCGCCGTGCAGACGCCGCTGATCGTCGGCAACGAGGAGCACCGCTTCCT
>NZ_JBFUGN010001028.1:0-2124 GCF_056402895.1 Rhizobacter sp. P3_B12
ACTGGTGACGCGCGTCGGCGCGGGCCTGGTGCTGGTGTCGTTCGCGGTGATGGGGTTGATGCCGTTCGTGCCGCCGCAGGCGCAGCTCGGGCTGCTGGTCGCGAGCGCGATCGGCTTCGACCTCGGCATCCAGGTCGCGCTGATCGCGCACCAGACCATCGTCTACGGCATCGACCCCGGCGCGCGCAGCCGCCTGAACGCGGTGCTGTTCACGACGGTGTTCATCGGCATGGCGACCGGCTCGGCGCTGGGCAGCCTGGCGCTGGCGCACTGGGGGTGGATGGCGGTGACGGCGCTGTCGGCCAGTGCCGCGGCGCTGGCGCTGGTGGTGCGAATGTGGCCGAGGCGCACCGGTGCCACCCGGTAGACGGAACCGGAAGGCTCAGTGGCCTGCGGCTTCGACCTGCAGAAAATAATCCAGGCGCAGCGGATCTCCACCCGGGTCCGTCACCCCCGCCATGACACGCAGCGTGTACTCCCAGCGGGCCGCGAGCGGCGCCAATGGCGTGACGGTGACTCGCTTGCCGTTGAGGCTCACCTTCACCGGAACGTCCTCGCGCAGGCCATCCTGCCGGGAGTAGCCTGCCAGAGAGACGCGGCCTGCCAGAGAGGCCGCATTGAGCTCCTCGCTGAAATCGAGGCTGAACACCGTGTCGAGCGGTACGCCGGTCTGGTAGGCAGGCGGCGAGGTCGCGACGATCGACGGTGGCGTGCCGTCGACCTTGAAACTCAGGAGGGCAGGCTGCACCGGGTTGCCGACCAGGTCGGTGACGGTGGAATTGACGGACACGGTGTAGGTGCCGTCCGCCAAGGTGCCCGGATACAGGACCATCACGCTGCGCTCGTACGACAGTGACACAGGTATCCGGACGCCCTGCGGATCGCGCAGGTCAATGACGTCGCTGTCGAACACCGTCAAACTGTCCAGGGGTTCGTCGAACCCGATCTGGATCGAGCCGTAGCGCGGGATCGCAGGCGTCAGCATCTCGACCTGCGGCCCGCGGGTGTCGGTGGGCACGCCTCCCGTGCGCGCAGCCACGAGCAGGCGGTGCGACGTCGACAGTCCGGCGGCCGTGCCGACGACCACGTCGGACCTCACCAGGCCGATGCCCATCGCATACCAGGCATCTTCGACGCGGGTCTCGACGCCGGACGGCAACCCGCTCGAGGAGATGCTCGTCTGCGTGACTTCGGTGCGTACGTGGGCAGCCGCGTCGAATGGGCCCGCATCGGTCTGCACCGATTCGAAACCGATCACCCGTACCTGCGACGTGACCTTCACCGATTCGTTGCGGCCGTCGCCATCGAGATCCTTGCCGAGATCGATGGTCTGGTCGACCTGCGTGAATCCGTTTCCACCGAGCAGCGGGAATTGCAGCACGTCGACTCTCGGCCAGATGAACGCGCCGAGCGACGGGTACGTCGCCCTTCGCCATTCGGTCAACGCGGAGTCGGAAAGCTGCATCCAACGGTCTTCGAGCACGAGGCCTTTGTCGAGCGACGCGGTGCTCACCAGAACCACATCGTGCCCTTCCAGCCGGTCGTGCCCTTGCGCTTCCACCCGTTCCAACGAGGCCTTCGCATCCCCTGCGTCCGACCACGTGCGGTAGATCCAGCGATCACCGACCGACAGCGGCGTGTAGCGCTGGTTCTCGCCGGTCGGCGGAGCATCCGAGCCTCCTCCGCCGCAGGCGGTCAGGGCCATGGCCAACGTCAAGCCCAAGCCCCTCATCGACTTCTTCATTCCATCCTCCCGCGGGCCTGTGGCMCTTGTTTTTCCTCGGGCGGCAGGCTACCACGGCGACATCAGCGATCCCGGTTGCGGAACGCCAGCCAGCCCGCCACCGCGGTGAACACCACCACGAACAGCACCACCACCAGGAAGCCGTGCTTGTGCTCGCCGAACGGGATGCCGCCGACGTTCATGCCGAAGAAGCCGGTCGTGATGTTGATCGGCAGCGCCAGCACCGTGACCATCGTCAGCGTGAAGAGGCTGCGGTTGGTCTGCTCGCCGACCTGCGCGGCGATCTCTTCCTGCAGCAGCTTGATGCGCTCCTGCAGCGCCGCGAGGTCGCGGATCACCAGCGAGAACTCCTCGGTGGCCTGGCGCAGTTCATCGAGGTC
>NZ_JBFUGN010001029.1:0-2123 GCF_056402895.1 Rhizobacter sp. P3_B12
CGGCCGGCCCGGCGCCGACCACCGCGACGCGGCGCCGCTGCCGCGCCGGCCGCTGCACCAGCACCGTCTCGCGCGCCGCGTGCGGGTTGACGAGGCAGGTCGCGAGCTGCGCCTTGAACGCATGGTCGAGGCAGGCCTGGTTGCAGGCGATGCAGGTGTTGATGGCCTGCGGCCGCCCGGCCGCGGCCTTGTTGACGAAGGCCGGGTCGGCCAGCAGCGGGCGCGCCAGGCTCACCAGGTCGGCACAGCCGTCGGCCAGCAGCTGCTCGGCGACCTCGGGCGTGTTGATGCGGTTGCTGGTGACCAGCGGGATCGTCAGGCCGGCGGCGCGCAGCTCGCGGCGCATCGTCTGCGTGACCGATGCGAACGCGCCGCGCGGCACGCTGGTGGCGATGGTCGGCACGCGCGCCTCGTGCCAGCCGATGCCGGTGTTCAGGATCGTCGCGCCGGCCTGCGCGACCGCCTTCGCGAGCGCGACCACCTCGGGCCAGCTGCTGCCGTCGGGGATCAGGTCGATCATCGACAGCCGGTAGATCAGGATGAAATCGGGCCCGACCGCCTCGCGCACGCGGCGCACGATCTCCACCGGCAGCCGCATGCGGTTCTCGTACGAGCCGCCCCAATCGTCGCGCCGCTGGTTGGTGTGCGTCACCAGGAACTGGTTGATCAGGTAGCCCTCGCTGCCCATGATCTCGACACCGTCGTAGCCGGCCTCGCGCGCCAGCAGCGCGCAGCGCACGAAGGCGCGGATCTGCCGCTCGATGCCGCGCACCGACAGCTCGCGCGGCGTGAACGGCGAGATCGGCGAGGGGATGCGCGACGGCGCGACGCAGAACGGGTGGTAGCCGTAGCGCCCGGTGTGCAGGATCTGCAGCGCGATGCGCCCGCCCTCGGCATGCACGGCGCCGGTCACCTCGCGGTGGCGGCGCGCCGCCCCGCTGCTGGCCAGCATGCCGGCGAACGGCTTGGTCCAGCCGGCGATGTTCGGCGCGAAGCCGCCGGTCACCATCAGCCCGACGCCGCCGCGCGCGCGCTCGGCGAAGAACGCGGCCATCGCCGGGAAGTGCTTGCGGCCGTCCTCCAGGCCGGTGTGCATGCTGCCCATCAGCACGCGGTTGCGCAGCGTGACGAAGCCGAGGTCGAGCGGGTCGAGCAGGTGGGGATACGGTGCAGGATAGGGGGTCATCGGGAGGGCACGAAGCGGTCGGCCCATGCTATCTTTCCGCGCTCTGGGCCGGGTCAGGGCTTGGCCGCATAGACGCGCCGGGTTGCATCGGGTCAGAGGGGAGGCACGATGTCTCGTTCGCCCGCCGGCAATGCAATGCGCAGTGCATGGGGTGCCTTTGCGGCGCTCGCCTGGGCCACCGCCTGCGCCGCTGCGCTGGCCGCCGACGTGGCGCCTGCTGCCGCTGCCACCTCCGCGCCGGCGCCGGCCACCGATTGGCACTACCGCGTCGTCCCCGGCGACACCCTCTACAGCATCGCCAACAGCTACCTCGCCCCCGGCAGCGGCTGGCAGCGGCTGCAGCGCCTGAACCGCGTCGCCGACCCGAAGCGGCTCGAACCGGGCCGCCAGCTGCGCCTGCCCGTGGCCTGGCTGCGTGCCGAGGCGACGGTCGCGAGCGTCGCCTTCCTCGCGGGCGGCGCCCAGCGCGAGCGCGCCGGCGAGCGCATCGCGCTGGTGGTCGGCGACACGCTGCAGCCGGGCGACCTGCTGCGCACCGAGGCCGACGCGAACCTGACGCTGCGCCTGGTCGACTCGACCCGCGTGCTGGTCTCCGGCGGCTCGCTGCTGCGCATGGACTCGCTGCTGGTGTTCGGCCACAGCGGCGTCACGCGCTCGCAGCTCTCGCTCGAGCAGGGCGAGGCGGAATCGCGCGTCAACCCACGGCGCACGCCCGGATCGGCCTACGACATCCGCACGCCGGTGCTGACGCTGGGGGTGCGCGGCACCGAGTTCCGCGTGCGCACCGCCGCCGGCAGCACGGCGGCCGAAGTCACCGAAGGGCGCGTCGCGGCGAGCGTCGGCCGCAAGCCGGTGGCGACCATCGGCGACGGCTTCGGCATGGTGGCCGGTGGCGTCGGCGTCTCGGCGGTGCGGCCGCTGCCGCCGGCCCCGGGCC
>NZ_JBFUGN010001030.1:0-2123 GCF_056402895.1 Rhizobacter sp. P3_B12
GCCGCGACCAGCCCCGGCCAGCCGTCGCGCGGCGCCTGCAGCGGATCGAGGTGCAGCGAAGCCGCCAGCCCCGCCAGCGCGACCAGGTGCAAGGCGCCCGAGCAGGCCGTCAGCACGCGCAGCGCGAAGCGGTGGCCGAGCGTCGCCAGCACCAGCGCGAGCAAGGCGGTCGCGACCGAGGCCCACAGCGGCACCAGCACCATCCATCCGAGCAGCGCCGTCGCAGCGACCGCGAGCCACGGCAGCGCGATGTCGTTGCCCTGCTCCCAGCCCGCACGCTGCGCAGCCGGGTGGCGGTGATGCACGCGCCACATCGCCAGCACGCTGGCCAGCATCAGCAACACGCCGATCAGCGAGCCGTCGACCAGCGGCGTGCCCGGCGCGAGGTCGAGCGACAACGCGCTCACCAGCCGCACCACCGCGCCGGCCAGCACCGCGAGCGCGAACGCCCGCGTGTACAGCCGGTGCTGGCGCACGCCGAGCCAGAACATGCCGGCCGCTTCCACCGCCCAGGTGGCACCGGTCCACGCGCCCTCCAGCGCCAGCGGGATCGCGAGCGTGGCGAAGATCACGCCGACGATCACGTGCGCTTCGCCGAGCAGCGCATAGCGGATGCGCGCACTGCGCAGCAGCGCGCCGCCGATCACGAGGTAGAAGAACGCGAAGCCGAGCGCCGACCAGGCCGCGCCCCAGTCGGTGTCCTTCACCATCAGGTACTGCAGGCCGAAGGCCGCCAGCGGCACGCCGAACACCAGCGCGCTGTCGACGCGCCCGACCTGCTGCAGCGCCTGCCGCGCACGCTGCGCCAGTGGATCGGTCGCGGCAGGGTCGTCGCCGAGCGCCAGCGCGCGCCGCGCGAACAGCACGCCGATCGCGGTGAACAGCACGAAGAACAGCAGCAGGAAGGCCTGCGTCGACGCGTACACCGCATCGGTGTAGTGCGCCTGCGCCCAGGCGCCGGCCAGCGTGAAGGTGCCGACCGCGCCGATCAGGTTCAGCGGCCGCCAGGCCTTGTGCCAGGCCATCAGGAAGATGCCGACGTCGAGCACCGCGAGGTAGCTGAACAGCGCGACGTGGTTGCCGCCGCCGGTGGACACCAGCACCGGCGCGAGGAAGCCCTCGGCCACCGAGACGTAGGCGAGCCATGGCGCGTTCTGCAGCACCGCGAGCGCCGCACCCAGCACCGCGACGACCGCCATCACCGCGAAGGCCGCACCCGGCGGCAGCAAGCCGTTCAGGCGCAAGGCCGCCAGCGCCGTCAGGTAGAACACGCCGATGCCGGCGCCCTGCAGGATCAGCCCGTAGCCCTGGCCGCCAGCGGCATCGCGCCGGTCGCGCAGGCGCCAGCCGAGCACCAGCATCACGACGCCCACCAGCGCGACGCCGGCATAGCGGAACTCGACCGGCAGCGTCGCCCGCTCGGCCACATAGCGCAGCAGGAAGGCGAGGCCCAGGAACAGGATCAGCACGCCCACCTTGACGATGGTGTTGCCGCCGAAGATCCAGCGCGCGACGAATGGCGGCAGGCGGTCGCGCAGCGGCAACGCGGGTTCGACGGGCGGCGGCGGGGTCGCGCGCGACGGCTCGGTCCACGGGGCAGGTGTCGCGGGCTCTTCGGGAGCTGCCGCTGCCGCCACCGCGGGCTCGAAGATCGGCGCGGGAACAGGTTCGGCCAACGACGGTACCGGTACGGCGATCGACGCGACCGCCGGTTCGATCGATGCCGCAGCGCTCGGTACGGGCCGGGGTTCGATGAGCGGTTCGAGGTCGAGTTCGAGGACGCTGTCCGGGATCGGCGACGGGACCGGTTCCGCAGTGGCGCTCACCATGCCGCCCGACAGCCGCTGCACCTGCAGCCGCAGTGCGCTCACCTCGTGCTCCAGCGCCGCCACGCGCTGCGCGAGATCCGGCGCCTTCGTCGCGGCGGGAGCCGCCGGGGCTGCAGCCTGCGGCGCCGCCGCCTCGTCCGGCATCTCGGGCCAGGCCGCCTCGGCCGGCACCGGTGCCGCCGCCTCGGCCTGCTTCGATTTGCGGATCTGCCACACCACGAGCGGCGTCACGATCAGCATCACCAGCCCACCGGCCGGCCCGCCGAGCGCCAGCCCCACCAGGCCGCCCAGTAC
>NZ_JBFUGN010001031.1:0-2119 GCF_056402895.1 Rhizobacter sp. P3_B12
GGCCGGCGAGCCACAGCCTCCCCACCCGCGCCTTTGCCAGCGCCTCAGTTCCAACGACCTCCACGCCCAATCTGATTCAGGCGCTGATCCAACTTGGCAACGGCCTCCTCGGGCTTCGCACTGCGCGACAGAACCTCATGCGCCGCGTTCCAGAATTCGTTGCTGACCTGGTTGTAGCGCGAAGCCGTCACCGTGGCAGGCCGAGGCACCGCGCTCGCGAAGGTACCGGCCAACTGGCTCATGAACGGATTGGCGGCCACCACGTCCTTGTCCTGGTAGAGCGTCGAGACCGTCGGGTTGAACGAGCCTTTCAGCGCCCGCTCCTTCTGCACCTCGGCGCTGGTCATGTACATCACCAGGTCGGCCGCCAGCGCCGCGTTCTTCGAGTACTTCGACACCGCCAGCTGCTGGCCGCCCAGCGCCGCTGCGTTCGAGCCCGCCTCGCCACCCTTCGGCAGCACCGCCACGCCCACCTTGTTCTTGATCGGGCTGTCGTCGCGCTGCGCCAGCGACCAGGCGTACGGCCAGTTGCGCATGAAGACCGCGTTGCCGGCCTGGAACACGCCGCGCGATTCCTCCTCGGCATAGTTCAGCACCGCCGTCGGCGAGATCGTGCCGACCCACGAGGCCGCCATCGCCAGCGCCTTCGACGTCGCCGGGTTCTTCACCGACACCTTGCCCGCCGCGTCGACGATCGTGCCGCCGCCATAGCTCGACACCCACTCCAGCGCATTGCAGGTCAGCCCCTCATAGGCCCGGCCCTGCCACACGTAGCCCCACATCTTGTCGTTGCCCGCGGCACGCTCGGCCGACTGGATCTTCTGCGCGGTGTCGGTCAGCTGCTCCCACGTGACCGGCACCTTCAGGCCGTGCTTCTCGAGCAGGTCCTTGCGGTAGTACAGCAGCCCCGCATCGATGAACCACGGCATCGCGACCAGCTTGCCCTGCACGCTGCCATTCGCCACCATCGACGGGAAGTGCGTCTTCTCGACACCCTTGCTGTACGGCTTCAGGTCCAGGAAGTGCGAGCCGAGAATGCCCGGCCACACCACGTCGACCTGGAACACGTCGATCTTGTCCGATTGCGACCCCAGCACCTGCTGGTACAGCGCCAGCCGCTCGCTGGCATCGTTCGGCGTGGACACCACCTCGACGGCGTTGCCCGATTTCTTCGCCCAGGCCTCGGCCGCGCTCTTGCACAGCTCGAGCTCCTGGCCGACCGCCCCGCACGAGATCTTCAGCGTCGCGGCCTGCACGGTCGCCGTCGCGATCAACGAAAAGCCGGCCGCAGCCAGCGCCAGCATCAGGCGTCTTTGCATCATCGTTTGTCTCCATCTGTTGTGGTCCGGGCCGGCTCGGGTCCGGCTCCTGGGCGGCATTACAGCGGCCACCCGCCCGGCCAGGATGTCGACCGTGAACGACACCCCTGCTGGTTCTGTCATCTTTGAAACATGGCGACAGTGGGCGGACGGCAGCAATCCACGCATCCCCCGAACGAAGGTGTCACGCCGTGCGCACGGCCGCCCGCCACTGGCTACCATGGCTCCCACGCGTTCGCCCGTGCGGATGCATGAACGCTTGAGGCCACCCCGTGTTTGAAACCATCTTCGCCGGCACCGTGCTCCTGGTCTGCGCCATCCTGCTGGTGCGCCTGACGCTCAGCGTGCGCCGACGAATGCAGTTCGATTTCATGATGCAGCGCTGGTGGGCCACGCTGGCCGGCAGCTGGCTGCGGCTGTGGCGCTGGCCCGGCGCGCGCCGTGAGGCGAACCGTGAAGCACGCGACGCGATCGAGCGCGCCCGCGGCGGCGAATGGGACGGCAACGTGTACCGCCCGAAATCGTTCCGCAAGCCCCGCAAACCGCACTGATGTTCATGACCGACACCATTTCTGCCACCCCGTCAGCCCCGCCGCCCCGCATCGCCCTGATCGCCCACGACCACAAGAAGGACACGATGGTCGAGCTGGCCCGCGAGTACCTGGACTTCCTGCAAGGCTGCACGCTGGTCGCGACCGGCACCACCGGCAGCCGCCTGCAGGATCAGCTCGGGCTGACCGTGCAGCGCATGCTGAGCGGCCCGCTCGGCGGCGACCTGCAGATCGGCGCGAAGCTCGCCC
>NZ_JBFUGN010001032.1:0-2116 GCF_056402895.1 Rhizobacter sp. P3_B12
CGTCGACGGCGCTGCCAGGGCATGTCGTGCAGCGTGGCCTGCGCCGCTTCACGCCGTTGCAGGCCTGGCGGGACGGCACGGCTTCCGTTGCCGATGCGGCCGAGCTGCAGGGGCGCCGCCTGCTCGCCGCCGCCGGGCTCGCGCATCCGCAGCGCTTCTTCTCGATGCTGCGCGATGCCGGCCTCGACATCACCGAGCTGCCGCTGCCCGATCACCACGATTTCGCGCAGCTGCCCTGGCCGTCCGACACGGCCGACGTGGTCGTCACCGAGAAAGATGCCGTCAAGCTCGATCCCGCGCGCCTCGGCAGCACGCGCGTGTGGGTCGCGACGCTAGACTTCCAGCTTCCGCCGGCCTTCGCTGCCGACCTGTTGGCGCTGCTGCCACAGCGCGCGCCGACCRCCCATTTCTGACCCGAGGACGCCCGATGGACACCCGACTGCTTCAACTGCTGGTGTGCCCCCTGTGCAAGGGGCCGCTGGAGCACAAGCGCCCGCCGCAGGATGCCGCGCACGAACTGGTGTGCAACGCCGACCGCCTGGCCTTCCCGGTGCGCGACGGCATGCCGGTCATGCTCGAAGCCGAGGCCCGCTCATTGGACACGGCGCCCGCCGAGGCCGGGAGCACTGCGTGAGCTTCACCGTCCTCGTGCCGGCGCGGCTGCAGTCGACGCGGCTGCCGCGCAAGCCGCTGGCCGACATCGGCGGGCTGCCGATGATCGTGCGCGTCGCCCGCCGCGCCGCGCTGTCGGGCGCGCAGCAGGTGGTGGTGGCGGCCGACGATGTGGAGATCGTCGCCGCCTGCCGCGCCCACGACGTGGCCTGCGTGCTGACGCGCACCGACCACCCGACCGGCAGCGATCGCCTCGCCGAGGCCTGCGCGCTGCTCGGCCTGCAGCCCGACGAGATCGTCGTCAACGTGCAGGGCGACGAGCCGCTGATCGAGCCGGCGCTGGTCGACGCCTGCGCGGCGCTGCTGCAGTCGCAGCCCGACTGCCCGATGAGCACCGCGGCGCATGCGATCGACAGCGTCGACGAGCTGCGCAACCCGAATGTCGTGAAGGTCGTGCTCGACGGTGCAGGCCGCGCGCTCTACTTCTCGCGCGCGCCGATCCCGTGGTGGCGCGACGGCTATGCCGCGGGCATCGAGACGCTGTCGTCGCCCGCCAGTTCGTTGGCCACCCCGCTGCGCCACATCGGCCTGTACGGCTACCGCGCCGGCTTCCTGAGGGATTTCCCGAAGCTGCCGCCCTGCCCGCTCGAGCAGACCGAATCGCTGGAGCAGTTGCGCGTGCTGTGGCATGGGCACCGCATCGCGGTGCACGTGAGCGCGGTGCGCCCCGGGCCGGGGGTCGACACGCCCGAAGACCTGGCGCGTGCGCGTGCGTTGATCGGGCACTGACCGGGTGGGCCGCGCCCGCGCGAAGCGGGTGTAAACCCGGAGGTGCCGAGGGYCCGGCGACCTGCCCCGCGTCAGTTTCGCGCAGGAGGTCGCATGCTATTCTCGATGGCAAAAGTCCGTGCCTGCGCCGGCTGGCACCGCGGCCACGAATTCCATAAATTGAGGATGACTGATGAGACTGATTCTGCTGGGCGCGCCAGGCGCCGGTAAGGGCACGCAAGCGGCGTTCATTTGCCAGAAGTTCGGCATCCCGCAGATCTCCACCGGCGACATGCTGCGCGCGGCCGTCAAGGCCGGCAGCCCGCTCGGCGTGGCGGCCAAGAAGGTGATGGACGCCGGTGGCCTGGTCAGCGACGACATCATCATCGGCCTCGTGAAGGAGCGCATCGCCCAGCCCGATTGCGCGAAGGGCTTCCTGTTCGACGGCTTCCCGCGCACCATCCCGCAGGCCGACGCGATGAAGGCCGCCGGCGTCAAGCTCGACTTCGTGCTCGAGATCGACGTGCCCGATGCGTCGATCATCGAGCGCATCAGCGGCCGCCGCGTGCACCCGGCCTCGGGCCGCAGCTACCACCTGAAGTTCAACCCGCCGAAGACCGCGGGCCGCGACGACGTGACCGGCGACGAGCTGATCCAGCGCGACGACGACAAGGAAGAGACCGTCAAGAAGCGCCTCGACGTCTACCAGAAGCAGACGCGCCCGCTGGTCGAGTAC
>NZ_JBFUGN010001033.1:0-2116 GCF_056402895.1 Rhizobacter sp. P3_B12
GGCCAAGGGCGCGTCGGGGTGCGAGCCGAACTGCACGATCCAGGCCGACGTCACCGCGGTCGGCGTGACGAATGCCGCCGGCCAGGCACCCGCCAAGGGCGACGCGCTGAAGGTGTCGCTCACCGTGCGCAACCTGAGCGGCAATGCCGGCACCGTGAAGCTCACGCCGACGCTCGCCAGCACGCGGTTCAGCGATTTCAGCGCCGTGCCGCTGGGCACGATCGAGGTCGAACTGGCAGCCGGCGAAACGCGCACCGCGTCGTTCAGTGCCGGGCCGTTCATCGACGACACCGCGCGCGCCAAGCACTACGCCGTCGGGCGCGGCGCCTACCGCATCGACGGCGTGCGCCTGCAGAGCGGCACCGGCAGCACGGTGGACACCGCCTACAGCGGCGCCGCCTTCACCGTGGCGCCCAGCAGCCACGTGCTGGTGAGCACCGTCTACGACCAGAGCTACTTCACGCGCCTGAACTACACGCGCTCCCCGGAAGCCTTCCTCGGCGAGGTCTTCACGCGGCCCGGCGAGGTCTTCACGCCGACGACGGCTGGCGGCAACACCGGCACCTACCAGTCCTTCCCGGGCGGTTTCGACCAGATGATGGGCGTGACCCAGCACTTCCGTGCCATCCCGGGCCTGACGCTGGACACCAGCCAGGGCCTGTGCGAGCAGGCCGCGGCCTACGGCGGCAAGGTGCTGGGTCTCGCGCGCGACTGGACCACCGGCGGCTCGGTGCGCACGAACGTCGACAACCATGGCTTCGACTACCTGATCGCGATGTCGCCCCAGATGGTGGGCGGCGTGGCCTGCGGCTGGCTCGGCGTGCAGGTGAGCGGGGAGTTCTCGTTCGACATGTCGATGAACCGCACGCAGATCCTCGCGGTGCACGAGTCGGGCCACCTGTTCGGCGCGCCGCATTGCGATCCGCTGCAGGGCTACGTGATGTGCGCCGGCGAGCTGCACGACCACTACCGGCAGAACGGCATGTATGTGTGGCACCGCGTGTCGCGCGACGCGATGAAGGGCACTTTGTTCGACTGACCGCTCAAGTGGCGGGCGCTTCGGCCGACAACCCGAACAGCCCCTCACCCCCGGCACGACCCATGCGTTCACTGCGATTGACCCTGGTCCTCCTCATCGGCTCGGGCATCGCCGCGGCCAGCGTGCTGATGGCGGTGTCGCTGTGGGGCGCCGGCACGGCGGCCGATGCGGCACAGCGCACCTTCGTCGCGAAGGACGTCACCGCCGACATCCTGCCGCCGCCGATGTACCTGATCGAGCTGCGGCTGGTGCTCTCGCAGGCGGTGGAAGGCAGCATCGCCCCCGAGAAGGCACAGGCCGAAGCGGCGCGCCTCGAGAAGGAATACCAGGAGCGCGTCACCTACTGGCGCGCCCACCCGCCCTACGGCCTCGAGGCGCAGTTGCTGGGCCCGCAGCACGAGGCCGCGATGCGCTTCATCGAGGCCTCGCGCGCGGTGCTGAAGGCCACCGCGACCGCTGACGCGCCCGCCGCGCAGGCGGCCCTGAAATCGGCCGACGCGCTGTACCTGCAACACCGCGCCGGCGTCGATGCCACGGTCAAGGCGTCGACCACCTTTGCCGACGCAGCCTCGGCCACCTTCGACGCCACGCTCACGCGCGTGGCCTGGTCGCAATGGAGCGTCTTTCTTGCCGCCACCGTGCTGCTGCTCGGCTTCGGCCGCTTCGCATGGAAGTCGGTGTGGGGCCAGGTCGGCGGCGAACCGGCCGACGTGGCGGCGGTGGCCAATGCCGTCGCCGCCGGCGACCTGCGCCAGCGCGTGCCGCTCGCGGCCGGCGACGACACCAGCATCATGGCCGCGATGGCGGCGATGTGCGAACGGCTGACGCAGGTGGTGGCCACCGTGCGGGCCAGCAGCGATTCGATCGCGACCGGCTCGCAGCAGATCGCGCGCGGCAACGCCGACCTGAGCCAGCGCACCGAGCTGCAGGCCGGCAACCTGCAACAGACCGCCGCGTCGATGGAACAGCTGACCGGCGCGCTGAAAGCCAGCGCCGATGCAGCCCGCAGCGCGGCCCGGCTCGCGGCCGAGGCGGGTGCGGCCGCGAGCCAGGGCGGCGCCGCGGTGCAGCAGGTGG
>NZ_JBFUGN010001034.1:0-2110 GCF_056402895.1 Rhizobacter sp. P3_B12
GCCATGCGCCCCCCAGGCAAACCGCCGGCGCCCGGCGCCTACGCGGCCGCGCTGAAGGCCGGCTTCGAGGCGACCTCCACGCAGGTGCAGCAGATGCACCAGGCGATCGCCGACCAGGCCTTCGCGACGCTGCAGCACGTGCCCGTGGTCGCAGCGCCGGCCCGCTGGGTGCAGCGGGTRCACGACATGGTCAGCACGGTGGTCCACACGACAGTGCGCCAGACCGGCGCCGCCGCCCTCACGCTGGCCGGCCATGCCGAACAACGCCTCACCGATCCGACACGCCAGCCCGGCGCGCGCGAGCAGGCCCTGCGCAGCGCGCTGAACGGCGTGGCCGGCGATGCGCTGCAGGCGGCGGGCAACCCGCTCGCGGTGCGCATGGCCTTGTATCCCGAAGGCGTGGTGCCGGGGGAGCGGGTCTGCCTGTTCATCCACGGGCTGGCCTGCGACGAACACAGCTGGACGGTCGCGCGTGCCGAGTCGGCCGGCGATTCCTACCCGGCGATGGCCGAGCGCGAGTTCGGCGCCACGCCGCTTTTCCTCCGCTACAACAGCGGGTTGTCGATCAGCGACAACGGCCGTGCGCTGTCGGCGCTGATGGCGCAATGGATCGAATCGACGCCCGGGCGCGCCGCATCGATCGTGCTGGTGGGCCACAGCATGGGCGGGCTGGTCGCGCGCGCCGCCTGCGAGCAGGCGCTGGCCGACGGCAGCCCGTGGCTCGGTCGCATCCGGATGCTGGTCTGCCTGGGCACACCGCACCGCGGTGCGCCGCTGGAACGGGCCGGGCATGTGCTCTCTTCGGTGCTGGATGCATCGGCGATGACACGGCCGCTGAGCCGGCTCGCCGATGCGCGCAGCCGCGGCATCCGCGACCTGCGCCACGGCGCGGCGCCGAGCACGCTGGCGGTGCCGATGCGGCTCGTCGCGGGCCTGGGCGACGGCCTGGTGCGGCCCGGCAGCGCGGCGGATCCGGCGCTGGCCGGTGATGTCGAACGCGTCGAGATCGACGGCGTCGGCCACATGGACCTGCTGAACCACCCGCGCGTCGCGGCCGCGCTGCGCCGCTGGTTGCGCGCGGCCTGGGCCTGATCAGCGGGCGTCGCGCCGCACCTGGCGGGCGATGAAGCGGCCCGGATCGATCGCATCGAGCAGGCTGCTTTCAAGCGGCGCCGGTGCGCCGGTGATCGCCGACGCGAGCGTCTCTGCGCCGAGGGTCGACCAGGTGATGCCGCGCGAACCCAGCGCGGTGAACACGAACAGGCCCGGCACGCGCGGCACGAAGCGGACCTGGTCGATCGCGCGCGTGCGGGGCGCGTGAAGGTCGGGCACCGCGCCGWCGATCGGCAGGCGGTCGCCCGCCACCCAGCGCCACGCGGTGCGGCCTTGCAGCGCGCCGGCATCGACCGGCGCAGCCTGCCCGGTCAGGTTCTGGTACTGCGCGAGGTTGTGGGCGTGGTCCGCCTGCCGCAACTCGGCGGCCATGTCGCCGGCCGCACTGGTGGCGCCGAACACCGCCATGCCGTCGATCGGCGGCAGCAGGTAGCCGGCGCCGGCCAGCGGAATGCGCGGCAGCGCCCAGCCCGCGGTGTCGGCCGGCGCGAAGCTCAGCTGGCCCCGCACGGCCTCGACGGACCACGCGGGCTGGCCGAGCAGCCGCAACGCATCGCCGGCGTTCGCGAGCACCAGCACCGGTGCACTGGCGATGCTCGCGCCCTGCACGTCTCTCACGTGCCAGCGGCCCTCGTCGTCGTGGTGGATCGACTCGACCTGAATGCCGCCACGCCAGCGGATCTGCTCGCCGCCTTGTGCGATGAACCAGCGCACCAGCGCGCCCGGCTGCACCCAGCCGCCCTGCGGGTAGAACCAGGCCGGGTGGCGCAACGCCAGGCCTGCAAGGCGACCGGCCGCATCGGCATCGAGCGCCTGCACATAGGTCGCCGGCAAGCCCACGCGATCGAGCACCGCCTGCATCGCGGCCGCATCGGGCAGCGCGGTCTCCAGTCTCAGCAAACCGGCCAGCGAACCGGGCACGCCGTCGCGCAGCGCATCGGCCAGCACGCGCGCGAGCTCCAGCGCGGCTGCGCGGTTGAAGCGCGCATGCGTGCCG
>NZ_JBFUGN010001035.1:0-2107 GCF_056402895.1 Rhizobacter sp. P3_B12
GTTCGGCGCCTCGKTGGGCGGGCGCACGGTCGGCGAATCGAGCACGCCGGCCAGGTACATCCCCATCTTCATGCGCGCATGGGCCTCGCCGGTCGGTTCGCCGCCGCCGTAGACGGCATCCTTCAGCGGCGTGATGACGGCCTGCACCGCGACGGCCCGTTTCAGGTCGCCGGCCTTCACGGCTTCCCACAGGTCGTTGATCAGGCTCGGGATGAAGGTCGCGAAACCCACCAGCGCGCCATCCACGCCTTGCACCATCGACGCCAGCAGGTACTCGTCGTGGCAGGTGAGGATCGCCTTGCTCGCATCGGCCTGGCGGATGGCGGCGATGTCGGCGGCGTACTTGTTCATGTCGCGCTGTCCCACCTTGAAGGCGGCGACGGCCGGCAGGCGGGCCAGCTCGGCCAGCGTGGCCGACGAGTACGACGCGCGCGTCCACGCCGGGTAGACGTGCGCCACCAGGTCGAGCCCGACCGAGGCGATGGCCTCGAAGTAGCGCGTCACGTGGTCGGGCCGGAAGCCGAAGCGCAGCCAGTGGTGCGGCGGCATCACGTCCAGGGCCTTGGCGCCCGCTTCGCGCGCCATCGACGCCTGCTCGGTGGCGTCGCGCGTGCCTTCGCAGACGATCGACGAGATCACCGGCAGCCGGCCCTTCAGCTCGTCGGCGACGATGCGCGTCACCTCGGCGCGCTCGCGCGGCAGCAGCGAGAACACTTCGCCGGTGTGGCCGTTGGTCATCACGGCCACCACGCCGGGCTGGGTGGCCAGCCACGCGGCGTGCTTGCGCAGCGCGGGCTCGTCGATGCGGTGGTCGCCGGTGAACGGGCAGGCGATCGCGGGGATGATGCCGCGGTAGTTCTGGATCGTGCGCATGGTCTTGTCTCCGGTCTGTTTGTTGAACAATCGCCGTGAATCTTGCGCGCCGCGGCCACCGTTGACCAATGCCGCTTGGGTCTTCTTCCATGCCTTGTGAGCACCGCCCATGAACCTGATCTGGCTCGACGATTTCCTGACCCTGGCGGCCAGCGGCAGCTTCTCGCGGGCCGCGCAGGAGCGGCACATGACGCAGCCGGCCTTCAGCCGCCGCGTGCGCGCGCTGGAAGACTGGCTGGGCGTGGTGCTGTTCGACCGCAGCACCCAGCCCGCCACGCTGACCGAGGCGGGGGAGTGGTTTCGCGCGGTGGCGCAGGAGCTGCTGACGCGCGTCGCGGGCATCCCCGACCAGGCGCGCGCGGTGGCCGATGCGAGTTCGGCCACGCTGCGCATCGCGTCGACCCATGCGCTGTCGTTCAGCTTCCTGCCGGGCTGGCTGCGCGGGCTGGAGTCGCGGCTGGCGCAAGGACCAGGGCACGGGCCGGGCCCGGTGCAGCTGATCTCCGACGTGATGCAGCAGTGCGAGGCGCTGATGCAGCAGGGCCGCGTGCAGTTCCTGTTGTGCCATGGCCATGAGCAGGTGCCCAACCGGCTGGACCCGTCATCGCACCGCTGGGCCGTGGTCGGCCACGACGCGCTGTTGCCGGTGTCGGCGCCCGACGCGTCGGGCCGGCCGCGTCATTGGCTGGACGACAGCGGAGGCAAGCCGGTGCCGCTGCTCGAGTACAGCGCCGAGTCCGGCATCGGCCGCCTGGTGCGCGCCTTGCGGGGCAGCGCGCTGGCCGGCGCCCATGCGCAATCGGCGCTGACGGCGCACCTGGCGAGCGTGCTCAAGACGATGGCGCTGGACGGCCGCGGCGTGGCCTGGCTGCCGCGCAGCCTGATCGCCGACGACCTGGCCGCCGGCCGCCTGACTGCTGCGGGCGGCCCGCAGTGGGCGATCGAGGTCGAGATCCGCCTGTTCCGGCCGCGCTCGCCGTTGCCGCGGGCGGCCGAACGCTTCTGGGCGACGGTTGAAGAGGTGAGAGTCACGGGCTAGAATGTCCAAAATTTTGGACAACTCGCGAGGCGAGAATGAGCAGTCTTCTCGACATCGGTCGCGCCGTCCGCACGCGGCGCACGGAACTGGGGCTGTCGCAGAACCAGCTTGCACATTTGAGCGGGCTGTCGCGCCAGACCCTGGTCGGGCTCGAGAACGGAAGCCTGAGCGACCTCGGCGTGAACAGGGTGGCGC
>NZ_JBFUGN010001036.1:0-2102 GCF_056402895.1 Rhizobacter sp. P3_B12
GGATCACTTGTCCGCTCGCTGCGACGAAGCAGACAGTGCGAGGCGTCGACGGCAATGCAGCGAAGCGCAGAGGCACTTGGGCAGCTGAGACCTCCTCGATCGGGCTCAGTTGAACGTCTGCTCTCACGAGCTGCGAAGGTGAGCTATCGACCCAAAGCGGAAGTTGGCACGGGCTGAGCAAGGCTCCGGAAAGCGGCCGTTCAACGTTTGACATGAGGGGCGCTGACCGGTTCGCCGGGCAGCGTCCTCTCGATGAAAGGGTTAGGCCTCACGATAAAGCGAGGTGCAAGGATGCAAAAGACGAGGATGGCAAGAAGGGGACCAAATGTTTTGTATTGAGTCCAGACGGTCAAYGGCGTGGCGAATGCCACGCATGTGTTCACGATTCCCAACAGCACGTACAGACCGCAAAGAGCCCAACTGAATCTACGCCAGCTGCTTGGCAACAAACCTAGCCTGTGACCCCAAACAAGGAAAGGAAGCCCAGGGCGGAATAATTGCAATGAAACCGCGACTGCAGCGGCGACGAAGATGAAAATTAGGGTGGGCTTCATCATCACAAGTGTGATGCTCTCCGTTTGACCAGAGAAGCTGAGCGTGAGTGCTACAGGCACCATAAGGATGATTTGAAACACGATGATTCGCCAGAAGAGGGACGCGCTGAGCTTGAGACCATAGTCCGTCCTCAAGGCGCTCTCGCCGATGTCTTCCAAAGCCGCTTCAGGCGGTGCGTATGGATTGCTTCCGGTCATGCGATTCGGTCTCCGCTTTGAGGCCTAGCGTTTGAAATGAGAGGCGAAGCCCGGCCTGCGAGCGGCGTCCTGTCTATTGGTTGGGCGCCGCTTGGGGGGTAGTGCTGGGAGTTTTTACTTGGCTTCTGCATAGTTGAACGCCTTAGAGAACAGGACTTCGCAGATGGAGTTCATGAACCATTCTCTCCTGCGCTGTGAGTCTTGGCGGTGGGGAGGATGCGTGCGAGCGGTCATCGGTGACCGACGGCTCCTGGCCGACTGTCGACTTTCAAGAAATCTGTCTCCGCTTGTGGCCACACTCGAGCTGGACGCCGCCCTGCATGACCTTGAAATCGGCTGCGTCGTTGCAGTACACCTGTGAACAGTCGGCCCATTCGACAACTTCAAATGACGGCTGAACGCTTTCGCTCATGGCGAGAATCTCCAAACTCTCACCAGGGAGGAGTGTGAAGTCTTCGCC
The DNA here is from genome assembly GCF_056402895.1 of Rhizobacter sp. P3_B12. NCBI lineage: Bacteria > Pseudomonadati > Pseudomonadota > Betaproteobacteria > Burkholderiales > Sphaerotilaceae > Rhizobacter > Rhizobacter sp. P3_B12. The sequence goes on from NZ_JBFUGN010001036.1 coordinate 1,213, forward strand.
CCACGGTTCTACCGCGACGACGTGTGGCTTGGCCTGGCGATTGCAAAACGAGAACGTTGAAATCRGTGTTGTCATAGTTCTTGTCCGCTTCCCGAAAGCTGTCGCCCGCGAYTGACTGCAAGTGGCCGGGTGGAGGCATTCGATCATGCGGCGCACACCCGACGAAGCCCTGGTGCCCACGTCGACGAAGGATGGGGGGGCGTCATCTTTCCTCCAGATACTGACCCAATCCAATCTGATCTATCGGTTCTTTGTGACGGGCCGCGAGTTCTGCCGGCCCAAGAACTCGACACTTGTTTGCGCTGCCGTCTTGCGAAGGGGCAATGCAGATCGTCAGCGACTTTAGGGCGCCACGTTCTTCAACGGCCACGATCTCCCTGAGGCTGGGACCCATGAAGCAGTTCTCGCCGAATACGGCGCCGCGAATGAGCGTCGTTCGATTTCGATACAGGACTATGTCGACGGTTGGCATTGCTCCGCAGCGGCGTTCTGAATAGGGGCCTCGTACGGCCTTGACGACGTAGCGTGCCTTCCGCATCTCGCATTGCACTGGAAATTCCGAAAGGGAGTTTTGGCCTTGGTCACTGTCGGGAATGTATCGAACTGAGAAAACTCCCTCTTCGGGGGAGCAAGTAAAGGCGGCGATGTCCTGAGCCCAAGACGCTTGGCCAAGCAGCTGACGTGGTCCAATTCTGATGGACACCTCGATGGGAGATTTTCCCGCAGAGGACGAGAAGAGCATGACCGAGAAGAAGAGAGCCCGCCGGGCATTTGATGCGGCGTTCAAGCTGCAAGTGGTTCGCATGGTGCGAGACCAGGGATTGAGCGTCGGGCAGGTGTGCCGCGACATGAACTTGACGGACAGTGGCGTGCGCCGCTGGCTCGAGCAG
>NZ_JBFUGN010001037.1:0-2097 GCF_056402895.1 Rhizobacter sp. P3_B12
GGGCAGCGACGGCAGCGAGCCCGGCGTGCGCGAGGAAGACCGCGGGCAGTGGCTGCAGAAGGAATCGTTGCCCGGGCGCGACCACCTGATCAAGGTCAACCCGTTCGTGCTCGGCAGCATGGCGCTCGACCTGCAGCAGCCCGAGCTCGGCCAGCACTGCGTCAACGAGCGCCGCGGCGCGTGGCACTGCACGGTTCCGGCCGGCCAGTACCTGATGCTGGGCGACAACCGCGACAACTCGGAAGACTCGCGCCGCTGGGGCTTCCTGCCGCACGCCGAGGTCTACGGCAAGGCGGTGCGCGTGCTGTTCAATCTCTCCGACATKTCTCGTTTCTGGACACCGCTGTGAGCACTGCGACTTCGACTGATCTGCAGGGCAAGCGCATCGTGCTCGGCCTGACCGGCGGCATCGCCTGCTACAAGGCCGCCGAGCTGACGCGCGCGCTGGTGAAGGCCGGCGCCTCGGTGCAGGTCGTGATGACCGAGGCGGCCGAACAGTTCATCACGCCGGTCACGATGCAGGCGCTGTCGACCCGCCCRGTGTTCACCAGCCAGTGGGATGCGCGCGAGGCCAACAACATGGCCCACATCAACCTGACGCGCGAGGCCGATGCCGTGCTGATCGCGCCGGCCAGCGCCGATTTCATCGCGCGGCTGGTGCAGGGGCGCGCCGACGACCTGCTGAGCCTGCTGTGCCTCGCACGGCCGATCGAGCGCTGCCCGCTGCTGGTGGCGCCGGCGATGAACCGCGAGATGTGGGCGCACCCGGCGACGCAGCGCAACATCGCCCAGCTGCGCGCCGACGGCGCCACCGTGCTCGGCCCCGGCAACGGCGACCAGGCCTGCGGCGAGATCGGCGATGGCCGCATGCTCGAACCGCTGGAGCTGCTGGAGGACGTGGTCTCGTTCTTCGCGCCGAAGCGGCTGGCCGGGCAGCGCCTGCTGATCACCGCCGGGCCGACCTTCGAGCCGATCGATCCGGTGCGCGGCATCACCAACCGCTCCAGCGGCAAGATGGGCTTCGCGATCGCCCGCGCGGCGCACGAGGCGGGCGCCGAGGTGACGCTGATCGCCGGCCCGGTGYACCTGCCGACGCCGCGCGGCGTGCGCCGCATCGACGTGCAGACGGCGCAGCAGATGTACGACGCCGTGCTGCCGCAGGCGGCGCAGCACAGCGTGTTCGTCGCGACCGCGGCGGTGGCCGACTGGCGGCCGGCGTCGCTGTCGGACCACAAGATCAAGAAGAACGGCAGCAAGGTCGCGCCGACCTTCGAGCTGACCGAGAACGCCGACATCCTGGCGGCCGTCGCGAAGCTGCCGGACCGGCCGTTCTGCGTCGGCTTCGCGGCCGAGAGCCACGATCTGTCCAAGCACGCCCGCGAAAAGCTCCAGCGCAAGAACGTGCCGCTGGTCGTCGGCAACCTCGGCCCGGCCACCTTCGGGCGCGACGACAACGCGCTGCTGCTGGTCGATGCGCAGGGCGAACGCCAGCTGCCGCATGCCGACAAGCTGACGCTCGCGCGCACGCTGGTGCAGGAGATCGCGGCCCGGCTGTCTTCTTCCGCTTCAACCTCCCGACCCGCATGACCCCGATCGACCTGAAGGTGCTCGACCCCCGCATGGCCGAGCAACTGCCCGCGTACGCGACCCCCGGCAGCGCCGGCCTCGACCTGCGTGCCTGCCTCGACGCGCCCCTGGTGCTCGAACCCGGCCAGACGCAGCTGATTCCCACCGGCCTCGCGATCCACGTCGCCGATCCGGGGCTGGCAGCGATCATCCTGCCGCGCTCGGGGTTGGGCCACAAGCACGGCATCGTGCTCGGCAACCTGGTCGGCCTGATCGATTCCGACTACCAGGGCCAGTTGATGGTGAGCTGCTGGAACCGTGGCCAGGCGGCGTTCACGATCGCGCCGATGGAGCRCATCGCGCAGCTGGTGATCGTGCCGGTGGTGCAGGCGAGCTTCCGGGTGGTCGAGGAATTCGGTGTGTCCGACCGCGGGGCAGGGGGCTTCGGCTCGACCGGCAAGCATTGATCTTTCGTGGCGCCGTGAAATCCTCGCGGCGGCCGGCGGTGCGTTTACCGACCCGCAATAAACT
>NZ_JBFUGN010001038.1:0-2095 GCF_056402895.1 Rhizobacter sp. P3_B12
CATGCGGGCACCTCGTCGAGGCGCTCGACGTTGCTGATCGAGCAGCCGGTCAGGTCGTGGGCAACGCGCTGCGCGTGTTCAGCATCGCGAGCCTTGATTTGCACGAAGGGCAGGACGCCCGTGTCGCAAGCGGCCGGGAAGCCGTTGCAGTCCTTGGGGTGGTAGTGGCAGCGGTAACTGCGCGGACTGTCTTGATTGACGCGACCGTGCGTTGGTCTAGCGGTGTGAGGCATCGGCGATCTCCTGATTACCCAAAAACGAATAATCAGTGTTATCCAATTGCGGAACACTGTCAATCCATTTGTGGGTAATGGAGGGAAGAAAAAACCCGCCAACTCTTGCGAGGGGCGGGTCTGCGCGGGATCTTTTGACTGTCAGCCGTCCGACTTCCTCCTGTCGATGCTCACCGTCTGGTGATGCATCCTGCGGTCCGGCCCTCCGTAGCCAACCACGTCAATCCGCTGTCTCACCGCGCGCGCAGGCAGGCGCGGGCCGACATAGTGGATGAACTCAATCTCTGACACATGCTTGGTGATCCGCTTGAAAGCCTCGTTCACGCTCGACAGGATGATGGTGTCACCATGCCGCGCGGCCAGGGTCTTCACCATGACTTCGCCCTCAGTCGTCTTGACCACCACTTCATCCCCCGGATATGGCTCGGTGTTGGGCTCCACAACGATCCACTCGCCCGCCATGATCCGAGGGCTCATGCTGTCCCCCACTACTTGTAGCCCGTAGGCATTCGGGTCTGCCGTAGCAACCTCCAGGTACTGATCTCCATGGCCCACCGCGTGACCGAGTTCGCTCCACTCGCGGTCCGGGGGGCCTCCTTGCGTAGTCCCCACAACCGGGACATCTCGGGCCTGTTTGAGCGGCACCGAGCCGGCAGGCGCAGGAGCGCCTTTGCCGATCGTGCTCGCGGCCTCTTCGCTGAAAAAGATATCGATGGTCTTGCCGTACACCTCTGCGAGTCGCGCAAGGGTGGCGGCGTTCGTTCCCCCCTCGCCATTCAAGATTCGGCTGATGGTGGACTGACCAACGCCTGACACCGCCGCCAGCCCATTGCCGCTGGTCGGCCCCGTGTCGGAGTCGAGAAGTGCCTGCAGTGCCTTAGCGATGCGCGGGTCAGGCGCCACCTTTGTCTTAGCCATATCCGGATAGTGCACGGCTTTCCAATCGATTGGAGGGTAGCTCTGTTTGCATGATTACCCGAAATCAGATAATCTGATGGCTGTCCACACAACGCCGGGCCATCATGCCGATCCAAGACGAGCCACTTCTCGTGGAGCTTCACCGCCGCCTTGCTGCCAGCAAAGGGCGATGGCCTGAGGTGTCCCGAGGCTCCCGTGTCCCGTACTCGACGATCACGAAAATCCATCAGAAAGTGATCGTGGATCCGCGGACGCGAACCACGCAGTCCTTGCTGGACTACCTCAGGAAGCTGCCCGATGCGTCAGTCGGCGCGCCAATGGCGGCCGAGCTCGCCCCATGAGCCGCGATGCAGCGGATCACGCGCTGACTCGCTCTCAAGCTACTGCAGTCCTTCTGGCCGCGAGGGCGGCCGGGCAGTGTGAAGAGACAGCGCTTCTCGCAGCGCTGCTACGAGCTGGCGCGCAGCCGGCACGCCGAGTACCAGTGTGGCAGGGGGTTGGCCTGCTGGTGCGGTCAGCGTCACTTGCAGCGCCCCCAGCGGCCCCATCGGCGACGCGATCTCCGTGAACTCGACGCCCACCTGCGCGAACACCATTTCCACGCTCAGCCCCTCCGCCTTCTTCTCGCTCATTCGATTCTTCCTCGTGCGCTCATTGGTGCGCAGTATGGCTACCAGTGCGCGGTCCATCCATAGCCCCTTCAAACGGCCCATGCCATGAATGTCCAAACCGCAGCGTTCAACCTCGTGCACGACCACCCCGGCGGCACGTCGGCGCTCGCGCCGTTGCTCGGCAAGAGCACCTCGACGCTGAACCACGAGGTCGACCCCAACTACCCGACGRCCAAGCTCGGCCTAGCCGACGCATTGAAACTCACGCTGCTGACGAAGAACCACAGCATCCTCAATGCCTTCGCGATGGCGTGCCACTGCATGGTGGTGCCG
>NZ_JBFUGN010001039.1:0-2093 GCF_056402895.1 Rhizobacter sp. P3_B12
ASGTCAACATCCACGAGGTCTGCGAGCGGGTGCGCTCGCTGATCATTGCCGAGTTCCCGCGCGGTCTCGCGGTGCAGCGCGACTACGACATCTCGATCCCCGATTTCCGCGGCGACCGCGAGCAGCTGATCCAGGCGGTGCTCAACATCGCACACAACGCGGCGCAGGCGCTGTCAGAGCGCATCCAGCAGGGCGACGCCTGCATCACGCTGCGCACGCGCATCGCGCGCCAGGTCACGCTGGGCAAGCAGCGCTATCGATTGGCACTGGACTTGCATATCGAGGACAACGGCCCGGGAATACCGGAGTCGATCCGGGATCGCATTTTTTACCCGCTGGTATCGGGGCGCGATGGCGGGTCGGGCTTGGGACTCACGCTGGCGCAGACGTTCGTGCAGCAACACCAGGGCATGATCGAATGCGAGAGCAAGCCGGGCCAGACCCTTTTCAAGATCGTGATCCCGTTGCCCTGAGCCAGAAGCCCGGGGCGGGCGGGACCGGAACCACAGGCAGGGCATGAAACCCATCTGGATCGTTGACGACGACCAATCCATCCGCTTCGTGCTGGAGAAGGCACTGGCGCGTGAAGACCTCGCGGTGCGCAGCTTCACGAACCCGCGGGACGTGCTGATCGCGCTCGAGGACGACGAACCCCAGGTTCTCGTATCCGACATCCGGATGCCGGGCGGCTCGGGCATCGAGTTGCTGAGCAAGGTCAAGGAGCGGCATCCGGGCCTGCCGGTCATCATCATGACGGCCTACTCCGACCTGGACAGCGCGGTCAGCGCGTTCCAGGGCGGGGCCTTCGAGTACCTGCCGAAGCCGTTCGACGTGCCGAAGGCCGTCGAGCTGATCCGCCGCGCGCTCGACGAGAGCATGCGCGAGGAGGTGCGCGACGAGCGCATGGCGCAGATGCCCGAGATGCTGGGCCAGGCACCGGCGATGCAGGACGTGTTYCGCGCGATCGGGCGGCTGAGCCAGAGCGTGGTGACGGTGCTGATCACCGGCGAATCGGGCTCGGGCAAGGAGCTGGTCGCGCAGGCGCTGCACAAGCACAGCCCGCGCGCGAGCGGGCCGTTCGTCGCGATCAACACCGCGGCGATCCCGAAGGACCTGCTCGAAAGCGAGCTGTTCGGCCATGAGCGTGGCGCGTTCACCGGCGCGCAGACGACGCGGCGCGGGCGCTTCGAGCAGGCCGACGGCGGCACGCTGTTCCTCGACGAGATCGGCGACATGCCGTTCGACCTGCAGACGCGGCTGCTGCGCGTGCTGAGCGACGGCCAGTTCTACCGCGTCGGCGGGCACAACCCGTTGCGCAGCAATGTGCGGGTGATCGCGGCGACGCACCAGAACCTGGAGGAGCGGGTCAAGCTCGGTGCCTTCCGTGAGGACCTGTTTCACCGCCTGAACGTGATCCGGCTGCGGCTGCCGGCGCTGCGCGAGCGGCGCGAGGACGTGCCGTCGCTCGCGCGCTTCTTCCTGCAGAAGAGCGCGAAGGAGCTGGGCGTCGAGGCCAAGCGCATCACCGAGGCGGCGCTCGCGCGGCTGATGCAGTTCGACTTCCCCGGCAACGTGCGGCAGCTGGAGAACATCTGCCACTGGCTGACGGTGATGGCACCGGCCCAGGTGGTCGAAGCCAAGGACCTGCCGCCGGAGTTCCAGGGCGACCTGGTGGCGATCCCGGCGCGCGTGCCGGCGGCCGTGGGCGAGGTGGGCGAGGCGATCCCGACGGTGGTCGGTGGCTCGGGGGCCCATGCCATCGCGCCGGTGGCCGCACCGCTGCCGGACGCGGTGGCGGCCATCGCGGGCGGTTCGCCGACCGGCACGCACTGGCTGGCCGATCTCGAGCGCGAATCGCGCGCGATGCTGCAGGCCGGGCTGCCGGAGGTGTGGGACACGCTGACACGCAAGTTCGAGGCGCAGCTGATCCACACGGCGCTCGAGATCACGCGCGGGCGGCGCATCGAGGCGGCGCAGAAGCTCGGGATCGGGCGCAACACGATCACGCGGAAGATCCAGGAACTCGGCCTGGACGATTGAAATTCCGGTCGGCGTTTTTGTGCTGCAAAGGCGCGTGCGGGKAGGCTGTTGCT
>NZ_JBFUGN010001040.1:0-2092 GCF_056402895.1 Rhizobacter sp. P3_B12
GTGCTCGCACAGCTGGTAGAACGCCTTGTCGTGCGCCCGCTCCTTCAGGTGTGCGAGTTCATGCACGACGATCATCTTCAGGAAATCGGCAGGCGTCGTGCGGAACACGCCGGCGATGCGGATCTCGCGCTTGGCCTTCAACTGGCCGCCCTGGACGCGCGAGGTCATCACATGCAGGCCGAGTGCGTGCTCGACGACCTGCAGCTTGTTGTCGAAGACCACCTTGCTGAGCGGCGGCGAACTGCGCATGAAGCGGTTCTTCAGCGCCATCGTGTAGTCGTACAGCGCGCCGTCGGTGCGGATGTCGTGCAGGTCCGCGTGGCGCGATGACAGGCGCTCGCCCAGCGTGCCGGCGTGCAGCAGTTCGCGCACCTGGGCTTGCAGCGGCTCGGCGTAGCCGGTCAGGTATTTCAGCGGCGCGGTCATCGGCGTGGCGTTCGGCATGCTTTCGGCGGTGGGCCGAGGGTTCAGGGGTATGGATTCAGGGGCGCAGTGTGCCAGCGATGCGCTTGGTGCCCGGTGCCATCGCTCGCATCGCCCCATGCGCCGGCGACAATCCACAGATGGACATCGATGCAGAGGCCGTGACGGCCGAAACCCGCGCCTGGGTCAACCGGGCCGTCGTCGGGCTCAACCTGTGCCCGTTCGCGAAGGCGGCGCAGGTGAAGGAGCTGATCCGCTACGTCGTCAGCGATGCGTCCGATGGAGAGAGCCTGCTGGCCACGCTGTGCGACGAGATGCAGCGCCTGGCCGACACACCGGCGACGGAGATCGAGACCACGCTGGTGATCCATCCGCGTGTACTGAACGATTTCGCCGACTTCAACGATTTTCTCGGCACAGCCGAGGCTGCGATCGACGAGATGGGACTCGAAGGCGTGCTGCAGGTGGCCGCTTTCCATCCCGAGTTCCAGTTCGGCGGCACCGAGCCCGACGACATCACGAACGCCACCAACCGTTCGCCCTGGCCCACGCTGCACCTGTTGCGCGAGGACAGCATCACGAAGGCGGTCGACAGCTTCCCGGACCCCGACAGCATCTACGAGACCAACATGCGGACGATGGAGACGCTGGGGGCCGCAGGGTGGCTGGCACTGCAGCAGGCGTGCAAGCGGGACGCGAAGGGCTCTTGAGCTTCGCGCGCCGCTCGCAGGCGCCTGGCCGCGGTGACGGTCGGGATCAGCTGGCTGCGAAGCAATAGAAGAGCCCGGCACCGCCGGTCGCCTTCAGCGCGTCCGGGCTGCAGCCGCGCGAGGGGTGCGACGAGTTCCACGACTTGGCGGGGGGTTGCTCGTCGAGGCCCGTGCGGTCGTGGTGGCCGACGACGGCGGAACCTTCGCCGCTTTGCGTCCAGTTGCCACAGGTGAGGTTCTTGTCGCCTGTCGCGACACGGCCTTCGGGCGTCGATCCGGTCAGCATGTCGTGCTGGTTGGGCGTGTCGCCGCGGCCGTTGATCACCTCGCCTTTCTCGGTGAGGGCGGTCTGCTTGGTCAAGCCGTTCGCGCCGTGGAGTTCGTCGACGCTGTTGGCCACCACGACGCCGCGTGCATTCTTCCACGGGCCCTTGCCGATGCGGTCGCGCGCATTCACCGGCGAGGTACCGCTCGAGGCGTCGGTGCTGAGGTAGGCGCGCCAATCCTTGTCGCCGGCACCTACCGCAGTGGCGAGTGCCTTGCAGTACTTGTCGGCACCGGCCAGGCCACCGAGATCAGCGCCCTTGCCGGGATTCGCGCTGGTCACGAAGAAGGTCATCGGATTCTGGGTGGAAGGGCTGCTTGCGCAAGCGGCGAGCGTTGCGGCACCGGCAAGGCATCCCAAGGCAATCCAATGGCGGGCGATGGTCATGGCGCGTCCTCCGTGAAGTTGATGGAGCGCTGGAGGGTAGTGCATGACCTCGGCGACGGCAATGCGGGTAATGCTCGGAAGAAAATGGAGCGGTGCTGCGTATACCGCCGGCTGAGAATCAGTCGATCGGGAACAAGATTCAAGCGCCCAAAAGCGAAACCCCCGACGCCTTGGGAGGCGACGGGGGTTGGCAATTAATAGCCTGACGATGTCCTACTTTCACACGGGAACCCGCACTATCATCGGC
>NZ_JBFUGN010001041.1:0-2091 GCF_056402895.1 Rhizobacter sp. P3_B12
GCCCGGTGCCGACCCCGTTGCGCGAGCGCCTGGCGCTGGCCGGCGGGCTGGTGGCGGCGCAGCGCGAATCGCTGGCGCGCGCCACCGCCGCGCTCGATCGCGCGATCGACGTGCTGATGCCGCGTGAGCGGCCGGCGGCGGTCTACTCGGCGAGCGGCCCGGCCGAACGCGGCAGCCGCGGATTCATTCAAGCCTGATGTTCAGCGCGCCTTGAACGGCGCCTGATACAGCCACACCGGCCGCCCATCCGGGCACACGTGCCGGGCCACCGGGCGCAGTTCCTGCGCCTCGAACTCCAGACTGGCCATCCACGCACCGGCGCGCAGCTGCTRCCGCGCCTTCGCGACCGCGCGCGGCATGCTCTCCGGCCGCTGGAACAGGTAGACCAGTTCGTACGCCGACCAGTCGGCCTGCCAGATGTCGCCGCGCGTCACGCGTGCCGGGATGCGCTGCAGCCGGCAGCGCAGGCCGCACAGCAGCCGCACCGGCCAGCTCCATTCGATGCCGTCGAGCACCGCGCGCGGATACGCCGCGTGCAACTCGCGCAGGCCATCCCCCAGCCCGCAGCCGGCGTCGAGCACGCGTGCGCCGTCCGGCAGCGGCACCAGCGCCGGCAGGCCGCGCAGCGCACCGCGCGGCGTCGGGAACACCGGCGCATCGCGCCAGGCATGGACGGGATAGAGGGCCAGCAGCGCGCCCATCGGCAGCAGCCAGGCCCAGGCGGGCAGCGCACCGGCAAGGCCGGAGGCCAGCAACGAGAGGGGGAAACCCAGCGCGACGAAGATGCGCCGCCAGCGCGTGCCGGCGACGATCGGCAGCAGCGCCAGCACGCCGCCGAGCGCGGTGGCCAGCAGCAGCGCGACACCGAGCGGTGCCGCAGCGCGCTGCAATCCGAAGAAGAGCCCCCAGGCCGCGGCCCAGGCGATCAGCGCGGGCAGCGGCCAGAGCACGTCGCAGCCGACCTCAGAAGTTGAACGCGAGCCGCATGCCGCCCCAGTGCCGGCCCTGCACCGTGATCGGTGCGGCGGCTTCCTTCAGCAGCACGAACTGGCCACCGCCCATGTCGCGGCGGTAGGTCTGCAGCAGGAACGGGCGCTGGTTGCGCGCCGAGGCGAGCCCGGTGCGGTCGTTGAAGATGCGGCGGTAGCGGCTGTTGGCGGTGTCCCAGGCCAGGTCGCCGCGCTGCGGGTGGCAGTACTTCTTGTTGTGCGTCGCCACGTAGCCGTTGCGGTCGACCGCGATGCAGAACACCACTTTCGGGCTCAGCGTCAGCACCCGCTCCTGCACCTGCGGGAACAGCCGGTCGGCCAGCTCGATGAACTGCGTCGCGTGCTGCGCCGGGTTGGTGCCCGGCAGCGACCGGTAGTTCTCGTCGAACAGGTTGCTCGCCGAAATCGTCTTGGTGCGCAGCGAATCCTCGAGCAGCTTGCCGATCTGCGCGGCTGCTTCCATCGCGGCCTGGATGAACGGCGTGTCCTCGGTCTCGATGCCGCATTCGGCCACCAGCTCGATCAGGTGCTCCGAGACCTTCAGGAAGGCCTCGCTGCGGCGCATCGCGCTGTCGAGCGCGGCGGTGGTCTGCTGGATCTCCGACTGCATCGCGCCCATCTGCACGTTGACGCCGCTACAGATCTCGCGGCTTTGCGTGGCCGCGGCGGTGATGCTCGCGACACCGGCCTCGACATCGGCCAGCGCCTTGTGGAACCCGCCCTGCCGGACCTCGCCCGGCTTGACGTGGATCTCGCGCGACAAGGCCTCGATGCGGGTGTCGAGCACGCCCACGGTGCTCATGATCGCCTTCGACGAGCCCTCGACCTTCGAGGCCAGATCCTTCACCGCATCGGCCACCACGCCGAAGCCGCGGCCGGCCTCGCCGGCGCGCTTGGCCTCGACCGAGGCATTGAATGCCACCAGCCGCGTCTGCAGCGCGATCTGCGTGATCTCGCTGGCGGCCGCGGCCACCTCGCGCAGCGTGTCGACGATGCCCGAGACCTCGGTGCCGACCGCCTCGACCGCGTCGCGCGCACGCCCGACCGCCTCGAGGCTGCCGGCCGTCACGTCGCCGATCGCCTGCTGCGCCCGGGTGACTTC
>NZ_JBFUGN010001042.1:0-2082 GCF_056402895.1 Rhizobacter sp. P3_B12
TCATCGCCCCTGGCGGGGCGATGACTCCCCTGCGCTGACTGGTTTCATGGCCCGTCGCCGAAACTCCCGCCACTCACTTCGTTCGTTGTGGTCAAACAGTCGGCGACAGTCAGTGCACGAAGCGTGCTGACGCACGCGGGCCATGAAACCAGCCAGCTCCGGCGACCCGTCTTTATTGGCGCTCCACGGACTCCCCGCCCGCGCCTTTGTGGCACCGCCCCGCTCCTTCGGGGTGTGACAAGCGAACAAGTGAGCGTTGATTCCCGGGTTGGCACCCGGGCTACGAGTGTTCGCTATTGCTGGCAAATCCGCGAACACAAGCGGTCCCGCAGGTTGCGGCAGGGGGACTGGCTGGGGGGCGATTTCTGGGGCGACGGAGAAGWTCGGCTTTGGGGRTGGCGCGCGCCAGCGCGCTTCGTAGACTGACTCATCGGCTGTGTTTGACCACAACGAACGAAGTGAGTGGAGGGAGTTTGCCGATGCATCCCCAAAGCTGATCTTCGCAGTGCAGTCGGTGCCCCCAGGGCACCGACCGCCCCGGCATGAGCCCCCCAGCCAGTCCCCCTGCCGCAGCCTGCGCGCCCAGCAAGAAAAAACGCCCCGCGATACCGCGAGGCGTTGCAGCAACCAGGCTCGTGGCCCGGTGCGGTGATCACTTCTTCATCGGTTCCTTCTTGGCGTCAGCCGCAGCAGCCTTGTAGGCCCCGCCGTTGACCGTCAGGCCAGCATCGGACAGCTTCGCAGCCTGGTGCTCCTTCACGCCCTTCACGCGACCCATCACGTCGCTCCAGTCCTTGAACTCACCCTTCTTGCGCTCGGTCAGCATGCGCGTGGCCATCGCCGGACCGATCCCCTTGACCGCTTCGAGCTCGGCCTGCGTCGCCTTGTTGATGTCGACGCCTGCCGCAAACGCCAGCGCCGAGAACAGCGCCAGCAACGTGGCGATGATGGTCTTCTTGAACATGGTGATCCTCTCCTGGAAGGTTGACGGATTGCCGATTGACAACCCGGCGCCCTAACGGGGCCCTTCCATGGAGCGTTGACCGGTCAGGACCGGTACAGATGCACCTTCTTAACTTGCTGCCGCGAGCCAGTCGACATAGCGCTTCACGCCACCGGCGACATCGGTGAACGCATGGTCGCAACCTGTTGCGCGCAGTCGCGACAGGTCAGCCAGGGTATGGCTTTGGTACTTGCCGACCAGCGCCTGCGGGAAGTCGATGTACTCGATGAGTCCCTTCGCGACCAGTTCGCTCAACGGCAGCAGCGGCTCGCCCTTCAGCGCGCGCGACGCATTGACGGTGGCCTCGGCCACGTCGTTGAACGGCTGTGCGCGCCCGGTGCCCAGGTTGAAGATCCCGCTCTGCCCCGGGTGCTGCAGGAACCACAGGTTCACCGCGACCACGTCGTCGACGAACACGAAATCGCGGTTCTGCGCCCCCGGCGCGTAGCCGCCGTATTCGCCGAACAGCTTCACCTTGCCGGTCTCGCGGAACTGGTTGAAGTGGTGGAAGGCCACCGACGCCATGCGCCCCTTGTGCTGCTCGCGCGGGCCGTAGACGTTGAAGTAGCGGAAGCCCACCACCTGGCTGCGGTTGGCATGCAGCATGCGCCGCACGACGTTGTCGAACAACAGCTTCGAATAGCCATACACATTCAGCGGCCGCTCGAACGCCGGCTCTTCGCGGAAGGTCTCGCTGCCGCCGTAGGTGGCCGCCGACGACGCATACAGCAGCCGCGTGCCCTGCGCCTGGCAGGCGTCGAGCAGGTCCTTGCTGCAGCGGTAGTTGGTGTCGAGCATGAAGCGCCCGTCGTGCTCCATCGTGTCGGAGCACGCGCCCTGGTGCAGCACCGCGTCGACCTTGCCGAAGTCGCCGTTCGCGAAGCGCGTGTAGAACTCGCCCTTGTCGAAGTAGTCGCTGAGCTTCGCGCCCAGCAGGTTGCGGTACTTCGGGCCGTCGGTCAGGTCGTCGACGGCGATCACGTCGTCGATGCCGATGGCGTTGAGCCCGTGGACGATGTTGCTGCCGATCATGCCGGCCGCGCCAGTGACAACCACCTTCATTCGAACAACTCCTCGTA
>NZ_JBFUGN010001043.1:0-2077 GCF_056402895.1 Rhizobacter sp. P3_B12
GGGTCGAGACGCCGACGTTCGACTGATCCTTCTCGCCTGATCGTTTCGGCCGCGCCCCCGCAAGGGGCGCGAGGCCGAATTGCTTCAGCCGCCGCGGTTTCAGTCGCAGCTGTAGCGGAACGACCCGTCGAGGTCGAGCGGCAGCACCAGCGTGCGGATGCCGGCTGCTTTCGACGCGGCGCACAGCTTGTCGCGCGCACCGCTGGTGTTGTTCACGTAGTTGCTCTTGTATTCGGCGTTGAAGACCGGCTTGCCCTTGCCCGTGAAGGCCGAGTAGCCGCCGCACTCCGAGTACTCGTTGCACTGCTCGTTGACCGCGAAGTCGAACGACGGCTCGAGCGCCGCGAGCTGGTCCACGTCGTTCTTCAGCCCGATGGCCAGGCCGCGCAGGTGGGCCGCGGTGGCGAGGTAGCGGTTGTAGTCGAGCTGGTCCTGTTCGGTCAGCGGGAAGCCGCTCGAGTTGGTATAGCCGTCAACGTTGTCCGGCTCGACGCCATCGCAACCCTTGGACTGCGCCAGGTCGAGACGCGCGGCCATCACCGCGCGCACGTTGGCCGAGCGGATGTCCAGCCACTTCTCGCCGGCCCAACCGTCGAGCGCCTTGCCCTTGTCGGCGGTGGCGAACTTCGAATAGTCGGGACGCCAATCCTCGGAGCTGCCGGCCGAGAAGTAGCAGACCACCTTGCGGCCTGCGGCCTTCAGCTGCGCGATCGTCACCGCGCTGGCGTCGACCAGGTCGATGTCATAGACGGTCGCGTTGTACGAGGTGTTCAGCGTTCCGGTGAGCTGCCACTGCCACGTGGCTCCGGCGGCGGGCTTCCACCAGGTGCCGGGGGTCGGTGCGGGTGCGGGTGCGGGTGCGGGTGCGGGTGCGGGTGCAGGCGCCGGGGCCGGGGCCGGGGCCGGGGCCGGAGCGGGTGACGGTGCCGGTGCCGGTGCAGGCGTCGGAGCGGGCGCGGGTGCGGGTGCCGGCGTGGGAGCCGGGGCCGGCGCGGGCGCGGGGGTGGGCGCCGGAGCCGGTGCCGGCGTGCTGTTCAGCGGCAAGCGGAAGGCCTGCTGCGCGTTGCTCGTCGCACAGGTCGTCAGCGAGAACTCGGTGACGCCCACGCGCGTCGGCGCGGTCAGGCACAGCTTGCCGTCGTAGGTGGCGACTTGCGCGAGGCTGGTGCCCAGCGCGGCCAGGCGGAACTGCTGCGCCTTGCGGCCGTTGCAGTCGTCGAGGTCGACGAACGCGCCCGACTTGCTGCCGCGGGCCGTCACGCACAGGCCCGACGACGGGTTCTTGATCAGCACCAGGTTGCTCGCGCTGTCCGACGACACCGGCATGAACTGGAAGGCCTGTGCCGTGCCGGCATTGCAGGCGGCCAGCCGGATGTCCCAGCTGGAGGTCACCGTCTCGGTGCAGGCACCGAGCTTGTCGGCCACCAGCGTGCTCAGCGTGGTCGTCAGCTTCTTCGAGCCGGTGGCCGCGGCCGCCTCGATCGTGCGCTGGCCCTGGGCATCGGCCAGGTCATCGTTGGCCGTGTCGGCATCGCTGCCGCCGCAGGCGGCCAACAGGACGGCGCTGGAGCAAGCCAGGCCGAGCATCATCTTGTTCATGGTCGGGTTCCTTGTGGATCGTGCCTGTGCAGTACACCCGACTGCGCTCTCACAGTAAATGTGAAAGCGCTAACAAACGTGAGCAACGGTCACGGCGCACCGGTGCGCGGGGCCGACAGATGGGTCAGGCAGATCTCGTAGAGCGCGCCGACCAGGTCGGTCTGCGTGACCATGCCGACCAGCTTGCGCCGCTCGTCGACGACCGGGATGTGGTGCAGGCCGACATCCGCCATCAGCGGCACCAGCTCGACCGCCGGCGTCGATGCGAACGCGGTCTTCACCGGCGCGGTCATGATCTGCCCCACCACCTCATGGCGGTCGGAGTGCGAGTTCGTGTTGCGCGCGAGGAAAGCGCGCAGCCGCCGGCCGATGTCGCGACGGTCCTGCAGTTCGACCTGGGCCAGGAAATCCGATCGCGTGACGATGCCGATCACCTGCCGCGCCCGATTGACCACCGGCAGCGCCTGCACCGAGTGCG
>NZ_JBFUGN010001044.1:0-2074 GCF_056402895.1 Rhizobacter sp. P3_B12
CGCCAGCTCGTAGCAGCGCTGCGAGAAGCGCTGTCTCTTCACACTGCCCGGCCGCCCTCGCCTGGAGAAGCACTGCAGTAGCTTCGGTGTGGGTCAGCACGGTTGGCCCTCGCATAGCGCGGCCTGCACCTCGCCAGCGCGCATCGAAGCCCGAAGGGCTACAAAGCGATGAAGCGCTTCGACTCGATCCACATCCCGGACAAGGTCCTCGACGAGAACCGCGCCAGAGGTCTCCAGCTCGATTCGAAGCGCCAGTTCAAGGGAGGGTTGACGGGCGCCGTATGCGACCAGCCGTAGATACGACCAGGACGAGCCGCAAGCGCGAGCAAGGCGCAGGCGCCGTTCGTCTTCCTTCAGGTCACGCAAGTAGTTCTTGAGCAGCATGCCCGAAGGATAACCATATGGTTATCGCAAAGCAATAGCCACTTGGGGACTTACCAAAAGGTTACTCCGTTGGTCAAATCCGCGCCGTGACGAAACACGACATCCGCCTCACCAGGCTGCAGCAGCTGATCAACGAACGCCACGGCGGGAACACGGCCGCGTTCGCGGACTTCATCGGCAAGAAGCGGCCGCAGATCTACCGGCTCTTTTCCGAAGGGAAGAGCCAGCGCAACGTCGGCGAGGACTTGGCACGCGAGATCGAGCAGAAGCACGACCTCCCGGTTGGATGGATGGATGCCGCGGACCAGCCCCCGACCTCGGGAGCCGGATTTCTGGATCGACTCATCGCGCTGCAGAAGGGGTACCTGGCCCTCGCCGAGCCTGAGCGCCAGATGATCGACACCTACCTGCGCGAGCATCCGATGCTGTCGGAGGCACTCAAGGCGAACACCCCCGACAAAGGCCAAGGCCGTCGATGACCGATCGGATCTTTGATCTGGGCGCCTTTGAGGTCGCCCTTGGCCCGTCCGACCCACTTTCAGAGCTGCTGCAAGCCATCCGAGGATCGGGCGAGCCGCACCCGACGACGCTGGAAGACGTAGAGCTGCTCCTGGTCAATCACTTTCCACAGAGCGCCACCCGGCGCCATTTGTGGGACGCCCTGCTGCAGCTGCATGGACGACTGCTGCGCGGTGGACTCAATCGCCGCCAATGGCTTGGCGGCACATTCGTCAGCCCGAACACCGAGCCCGACAGCCTCGTCGCCGTGACGCACCTCGATCACGCCGATATCGCGGACGTCGAACGCCTGCCGGCGGACATTCAGGCAGGCCTACTCAGCAGCGAGCAGTGGCACAGCAGCGATGCCGAGGCGAGCCTCATTCATGGCTGCGTGATCGATCTCCCCGACGATCACCCGCACGCCACGCACATGAAGGTCGTACGCGGGTATTGGGAGAGTCGGCTTGGCTTGAGGCAGGCAGCTCGCCCTTACCAGCATGTCCTGGAAATTGAGGTCGCAGCAGGAGGCATTGATGGCACGCTTCAGTAGTACCGGATGGCGAGACATCAGCCCCGAGGCGGCAACCAAGAAGGCTGCGCGACTGCGGGATCTTCTACTTCAGGCGGACGATGCACTCGCCGCACAGCGCACAGTGATTGAGGCCGATGGCGCCCGCCTGGCCTGGCAGCTTTCACTGCGCGCGCTCGAAGCCGATCGCGATCAACTCCAGAGAGAGCTGTTCGGCCTGCTCAAGCACCGCGAGCATGAGACCGTCGAGTTCACCCTCGAAGGCCAACGCTACGCCGACCAGTACGCTGACCTTCTTGCGATTGGCCAGATTTCCAGCGCCCTCGCTGAGCTGTATGTGCGCGTCGGCCAATCCACCGTTGGCCGCCCTGCCCGGCACCTGCCGTCCGCACTGAAACGCCAGTTCAACATGGCCGCACGGCCCAGCTCAGCGCAGAGCTCATTCGGCATGACGCTGCTGATTCAAACCGACAGCGATTTGCTTGGCGACGACCCCAGACGCATCGCCCTTGACCGACTGCTTCGCCTGACAAACTCGGCTGATGTCTCCCAGAGCGCCGCCGAGCACGGCACCTGGGCGATCAAGAAGTACCGAGACCTGGTGCACACGCTGATTGAGGCCCAAGCCGCGCCGCAGCTGCAATGGACCACGCCCTACGG
>NZ_JBFUGN010001045.1:0-2071 GCF_056402895.1 Rhizobacter sp. P3_B12
CCTTCAACGGTGGCCCTGGAAGACCGGGCGCATTTCGTCACGCTGGTGCTCACCGAGTTCAACAGCCTGCATGCCGGCAACGCCGTTCGTTTCGGCCTGCGGCCCCTGGAGTTCGCGGCGTGGCACGAAGGCACCGACGGCAATGCCTGACGGCTTCAGCTGCCCAGCGCCTGCGCCACATACCGCGTCACCTTCGGCGGCGACTGCTCCACATGGAAGCCCAGCCGCCGCTCGCGCAGTTCCATGTCGAACACCGTCATCCGGTCGAAGTGCCGCAGATGCTCGGCCCATGATTCGTTGACGAACTGCTCGACGTAGAGCGACGGGTCCGAGGTGTCGCGGAACAGGCTCCACGACAGCACGCCGCGGCGCAGGCAGCTGCTGCGCCGCTCCTGCATCACGTGCAGGAATTCGCCCACGCGCACCGGGTCGATCCGGTACTCCACCGCGATCAGCACCGGCCCGTCGTGCGGGTCCAGCGGCAGCGCGGTCACCGGCGGGCGCAGCGGGTTCTCCATCGCATTGGCCGGCGTCAGGTCCTCCTCGACCACCGCCGAGAGCCGCACCCGCCGCGTCAGCAGCAGCGCCACGCAGCCCATCCCCGCCGCGCCCATCAGGCTGCTGCGCAGGTCGCTCATCGCCGCGACCTGGCCCCACAGCGCCGCACCGGCCGCGCTGCTGCCCATCAGCGCCATCTGGTAGATCGACATGCCGCGCGCGCGCACCCAGTCGGGCAGCGCGAGCTGCGCCGACACCGTCAGCGAATTGGCCACCGAGATCCACGCCGCGCCGGCCACCCCCATCGCGCCCGCCGCCACCGCCACGTTCGGCGCCAGCGCCACCACCACCATCGCGAGCGCCTGCACGAACGAGCCCCAGCGCACCAGCTCGTCGGAGCCCAGGCGCTGGCGGATGCGCGGCAGGTTCAGGGCCGCGGCGATCGCACCGGCACCCATCGACGCGAGCAGCAGCGTGAAGGTGCCCGCGCCGCCGCCATGCAGGTGCTTGGCCACCAGCGGCAGCAGCGCGAGCAGCGCCGTCGACTGCAGGAAGAAGATCGACACCCGCAGCAGCACCACGTGCATGCGCGCCGATTCGCGCACGTACTGCACGCCCACCCGGATCGCGCCGAGGAAGCGCTCGCCCGGCAGCGTGCTCGCCTTCTGCTCGCGCTTCCAGCGGCTGATCGTGAACGCCGCGCCGATCGACAGCAGCGCGTTCAGCACGAACACCCATGCGCTGCCGGCGCTCGCGATGATCGCGCCGGCCAGGATCGGCCCGATGATGCGCGACGCATTCATCGCGATGCCGTTCAGCGCCAGCGCCGACGGCAGCTGCGAGCGCGGCACCAGCTCCGGCACGATGGCCGCGAACACCGGCCAGCGCATCGCCAGGCCGATGCCGTTCGCGAAGGTCAGCACCAGCAGCAGCGGCGCGTTCATCGCATCGAACGCGATCGTCGTGCAGGTCACCACCGCCACCGCGGCCACCCACACCTGCGTCAGCATGAAGTAGCGCCGGCGATCGAGGATGTCGGCCATCGCGCCACTCGGCAGCCCGAGCAGGAACACCGGCAGCGTCGACGCCGACTGCACCAGCGCCACCAGCACCGGCGAGGTCGTCAGCGAGGTCATCAGCCACGCCGCCGCCACGTCGTTCATCCACATGCAGACGTTGGCGGCGACCCAGGTGCCCCACAGCATGCGGAACACCGGCAGCGAGAGGGGGGCCCAGGCGGAGGTGGACGGCGGGACGGCAGGTGGAAGAGAGGGCGTGCTCGACATCCCGCAACGGTAGCACCGCGTCCGCGTCCATCACATGTGGGATGGACGTAGAGCCCCGCCGCACGATACTGGCCCGGCAGCCTCAACCACCCCGGAGGAGCCCATGAAGCTCTTKATCTCCAAAGGTGCGTCCGGCCCGGACGTGACCCGTCTCGCCAAGGCACTCGCCGCCGAACTCGGCCCCGATGCCGCGGATTTCCCGGTGCTCGCCAGCACCGGCCCGTCGATCGACGACGGCTTCGATGCCGCGATCCGGCGGTGGCAGGCCGGCATCGGCATCATCGCCG